>NZ_JBSFLZ010000188.1:0-8782 GCF_053599315.1 Saccharopolyspora sp. NPDC000995 | reverse complement strand
GCCTGCTGGCGCGACAAAACCTGCTACAACCCTGCCACCCACCAAACCACAAACAAGATCAACAAAGACCAAGGGTTGACTTAGGAAACTCATCGTCGATCCCTTGGATCGGCTCTGGCCAACGGTGCCGCGCGGAAACCTGAGTCGTCTCCCATGTGGATGAACAGGTGCCCTTCGAGCGTGTCCTCGGCGGCCAGGGTGGCCCAGCCGCGCCCGCTGACCTGATCGCCTTCGTCGTGACCTTCCCAGCTGAACTCGACGCAGGGCCGACCGTCGCGCTCGGTCGAGCGGCAGTCCATCCAGCCGTGGACTGCGATGAACCCGAATTGCCCGGTCCCGTCCTCGGCGAACTCGATAAAACCCGGTCCTTCGAGGTCGACGTCGTCTTGGTCCCACTCATCCATTTCCACGATCCGCCATCGGCCCGCCAAGCTCATCGCTGGTCCTCCAGTGTGTTCGCCGTAGCGGTCAGAGTAGTCAATCGTGCGAGTCGTTGGTTGTGTCGGTGTTGAATGGCGATGTGGTCAGCGCGGAAGTGGAGCGGGTTCGTCGGTTGATCGACGGACTGCGGCGCAATTGCCGAACGCATTCACAGAATGGGCGACGCCACTCGCGGGGACTGCGGCCTGTCCGGCCGCAGAGTCGAGTACCGAATCGCTGTGGTCGGGCACCAGGGGTGCGTGCCGACGCCGCAGTTCTGCTGTTATCTGGGCGATGTTGTTGTCCTCGACGAAGTAAGCGTCGTTCTTGTCGACCGTGGTGACCAGCACTCCGCCCGCTTTCAGGGCTCTGGCCACCTCGTCCAACTCCGGCGTGGGATCGGGGAGCAAGTGCGGCAGCCAGACGATCACGGCGGCTTCCACGCTGCCGCTTGCGACGGTAGTCGCGTGGCGTCGCCACGTACGCACGGCCCGGCATGCGCTGCGTGGCCAATGCAGTATTTCCGGGCGAGCGGTCGACACCGAGCACGGCGCGTTCTGGCCGCAGCAGCTTGCTGGTCACGATTCCGGTACCGCATGCGATGTCCAAGATCGTGCCGGGGCCTTGCGGCAGCAGCCGTTCAAGGGCATCCGCAGCCGCCTTGGCTCTCGGTTCGCCACCTCGGGAAGTGTCGTAGCTCAGTGCCTCAGCGTCGTAGTCGATCACGTGATCGTCCCGGTGCAGTCTGTTCGTCGTCGGCGCGGAGCAAATCGATCATTTCACTTGGTCGGCAATGACATCGACGACCGTTTCCCCACTGTGCTCGACGTCAACCCAATGCACCTCGGCCATGGAGGCAGGGGCGGCGGATCGAACGCGTTCCAAGGCGCGGATTAAGCGGCGGTCCTCGCTGAGGAAAAGATCGCAATCGACCAGGTAGCTTCGTCACCCCGCGAGATAGGTGGGTAGAAGCGACGAATCCGCCGTGATGGCCAATAGATCGAGGGGAGCACCGCTGAGGCTGTTCTCTCGCGCCGAAAGGCTGTTCCGCTTGAGCACCTCGAATTCGAGCTCTTCGCATGCAGCGCCAGTTTGCTGTCTTCTTCGCCGACGTAGGACCCGAGATTCGTGTCCAAGATCAGGCGCCTCATGCGGGGGGTGATCCCATCGCTTCGGCACGTGCGTAAGCGTTCGGCGGATCTCGTGCAGCGTCGCGTCTTGCAGCACCCCGGCCTGCGCGCGTACGCAGGCGGGCGTAGTTGGGGATGCGTTCGTGGGCAGATGAGCGGATGTGCGCGTTGGTTGAGCATTGAAGGGCGTTTTGACCAAGCGCTTTTAAGGGAGGCCAGGAGATGTCCAGGACGATCCGCAGGCTCAGCGGCCGCAGCCGCAAGACCCTGCTGGCCGCGCACATTCTCTCCAGCGCCGCTTGGTTCGGGATCGACCTCGCGCTCGGGATCCTCGTGGTCACCGCGATGTTGACCGCCGTGCCGCAGACCGCGGGGATTGCCTTGCAGTCGGTCGAGATCTTCGCGATCTGGCCGATGTTCGGCGCCAGCCTCGTGTGCCTGGCCACCGGCGCATTGCTCGGGTTGGGCAGCAAGTACGGATTGGTCCGGTACTGGTGGGTCGTGGTGAAGCTCGGCGTGAACGTGCTCATGTCGACGCTGATCGTCTTCGCTTTGCGGCCCGGCGTTGGTGCGTCGGCGGACGTTGGTGCTCGGCTGCTGGCTGGCGACCGCACCGCCGTGGTGCCCAGCGATCTGCTTTACCCGGTGGTGGTAGCCCCCACCCTGATGCTGGTCGCCTACCTGCTGTCGGTTTTCAAGCCGTGGGGCCGGATTCGTCGGCAGGTGCGGCAGCGGCAGCCGATCAACGTGTCCGAGGAGCTGCCCGTCGCCTGAACCATCCACATCGGACCGGAGCGTCGGAAGCCCAGGCGGCTTCCGACGCTCGGTTTACCCGGCCGCGCGGCGGGTGGCTGCGGAGGCCATCCCGAGCCAGGTGTGCGGGTTGCCTTCCCGGCACCAGCCGAGTTTTGGCGCATTCTGGCTGATCCAGATCGCCGCGACGCGGCGGTCGCCGCAGCGTGAGCCGCCGACCGAGAAGCACTTGTTCTTCACCAGGACCTGCGGGAAGTGGGTGATCAGCGCGGCCCCTTCCTCGATGGTGAGCAGGGTTCGCGTTCGCGCGGCGACCGCGTCCATTGCGTGCTTGGGCACCGCGCCGCAGAACTCCTCGCCCCGCTCGACGTCGAACAGCAGATATGCGTTCGGGTCCGGCAGCCCGATCTGCTCGATGGCGACGAACCGTTTCAGCCATTGCCGGGTAGCCGAGGTCGATCAGGTTCTGGACTTGCCGGTCGAACTCGACACCCGCGTCGATGGTCGTCTGATCCGTCATGAAGTCCTTTCGCGGCTGCTTTCGCAGTGGCGCTTGCTCGTTCAGCGGTCGTTCTCGGGCGTGGGAAGGGTGATCCGGGCGAGGGCGCCGAACTCCAGCGCCGCCCACAGTGCACCGTCCGGGCCGAGGGCGATGCCGTGCGGTTCCGAGCCGGGCGTGGGCAGGTCGTGGACCTCGATGGCGCCTTCGGCGGTGATCGAGCCGACACGGTTGGCGCCCCACTCGGTGAACCACATTGCGCCGTCCGGGCCGGTGGCGATGGCGTGCGGTCTAGCGGCGCGGTCGGGCAGGGGGAATTCTTCGATCTTTCCGTCGGTGCTGATCCGACCGATCTGGCCAGCGCCGATCTCGACGAACCAGATCGCCCCGTCCGGACTCGCCGCGATCCCCACCGGCCCGGCGGCCTCGGTCGGCAGCGGGTGCACGGTGACCTCGCCGTCCCGGTCGATCCGCCCGATCGCGTTGGCCATGTTCATGGTGAACCACATCCCGTCGTCGGCCCCGGCGACGATCGCGGACGGGAACGCGCTGGCGAGCGGCAGCGGGAACTCCCGCACCTGACCGTTCGGGGTGATCCGGCCGATCTGGTTGGCGGCAGTCTCGGTGAACCACAGCGCGCCGTCCGGCCCGGCGGCGAGGCCGTACGGACCCGATTCCGGTGTGGGGAGTTCGAACTCGTCGATCTCTCCGTCGGTGGTGATGCGTCCGACCCGGTGCGCCTGGTACTCGGTGAACCAGAGCGCACCGTCCGGGCCGTTGACGATGATCGTTGGTCCGCTCTCCGCAGCGACGTGGTGGCTGGTGGGTTCGTCCCCCGGCACCAGTCGACCGATCCGGCCGCTGCGGACCATGGTGAACCACAACGCGTCATCCGGTCCGGTGGTGATCGCGTACGGGCCGCTCTCGCCGTCGGCGACGGCGTACTGCTCGATTGAGACGGTCGATGTCATGCGATCTCCTCGTGGTGCCGCGCGATGCGTTCGATACCGGCAGGGGGCTGGTCATGATCGTGCGAGCGTGCTCGGTGACGTTACGGGTGCCGTGGATCTCAGCGCGACCCAAATTTGGGGTGATCGCCCGCATCCACCGGCCGCTGCTCGAGAAAACGCGCGAGGGCAGTGCGACGAGATCGGGATGGCCATCACCGGACTGCGCCGACGTTGCCTTTGGCGCCCTCCAGCCGGCTGCGAAGCCGCTGTGTCAGGACACGAGGAAGGGGCGGGTCGCGCCGGTGAAAGCGGTGATCGAGCCGTTCCAGCCGTTCTTCCAGTCGCCGTGGTGGACGATCCGGTAAAGGTCGATCGGGTGTTGGGCGGGATGTCCCAGGTGATCGTTGCCGCCGGGCGGGTTCGGCAGTGGCGCTTGCGCCTCTGAGAGGGCAAACGGCCAGCGAAACCGCCGCTGCTGCGGCCAGCACCTGTCGCCTGGCACGATCATGGGCTGTTCTCCTCACGTGAACATAAACGAAGTTCACGTTCTTGGCCGGATAGGCTACGTGACTCAACTCACCCTGCCAAGAGGTGATCGTGCGAGGCCGTGCTACAGGGTTGGCCGCGATGAGGAGATGGGTGTGGAAGCCCGCTTCGATCAGATGCGCTCGGTCGGCGTTTGTCGCGACCAGGACCAGTTCGCCCGTCACCAACGCGCTGCCGGGGCGGCGGAGCTGAGTGACATAACTGGAGGGGGGCGGGGACGACGCGGACCAGGGCGTTCCGCTCGACGTCCAGTGCGCGCGCTGCGGGGATCAGGCCTGTGGGGATTCTCTGGGCAGCTCTGAGGGGCCGGGTGCCTCGTCGGTTTCGGCGGGCGTTTGGCCTGCTGCGGGCTGGTCGTCCCAGCGGTGGGCTTGGGTGCAGCAGGGTGCGGATGGTGGCAGCGGGTGGTCGCGGTGGGCGAGTTGCCGCCACTGGGCGAGTTCTCGGCCGTAGCGCCCCGCCTGATTTCTGCCTTCGGTCGTGGATGCGACGGAAAGGTGCCCAGGCGGCCGTCGCGGTGGCTGTGGACGATCACGAGTTCGCCGCTGGTGATCCGGCCCGCGAAGGCGTCGATGCCGATCCGGACAGGTTTGCCGATCTGCATCATTCCTGCGCCGTACGAGCGAAATTGATGAACCGGACCTGCCGCGCAACCGCTCAGGACTGTTCGGAACAACGTTCGGAAGCCGATTGCGGTAATCCCGAATGGTGACGGTCGGTTATTCGCATCCCCCCGGATTCGGCCAGAAGGTGAGGATCTGCGTCGCGGTCGCGCTGACGTCCTGGGGGCGTGTCGATCGCGATCGCGCTCGGTGGTTCGAACCGGGCGATTGCCGCGAGCTGCTCCACGGACCGGTGAGCTGCGCTCGTGCCCTGGAGTCGGTCGGAGTCGATCAATGCGTGGGCGGGTCGAGCTTGGCGAACTGCCGGGCGTGCTCGTAGGCGGTTGTGGACTTCCCGGCGCCTCACGGCCCGCAGAGCACCAACGCCTAGTCGTCCGGCACAGGTTGATCTTCCTTGCGCTCACGGCGGAAGTTGAGCGAGTTGTCACGATCGAGCCGCCTCGAAAAAAGTGTCCACAATGGAGTTTGAAGTGCGGGTTTACCCGCTCGACAGGTTGCTGGAATATGCCCGATGCGCATCCCATGTGCCGATCGTCGAGGTGGGACAGGGCGTCACGACTTGTTCGCTCCGAGTCACCGTGACGGTCGAATGTGGGTTGTGCGCGTCTCGACGCCCGGTGGCGGTGGTAGCGCATCCGTTGGGTAAGATCGGTGGTGGGTATTTCGGTGGATAGCTGTCGGTAGAGACACCGTGGTCGCGGCCGTGTCACCTGGCTGAGTGGCCTGGTGTCGGGGTGGATAACGATCCCGGATCGTTGCGCGATCACATCCTTGCTCGGCTCGCGGTCGACGGTGTCGGCACGGATGATTTGTGCAAGCCACGCGACCTGCGGGCTGAAATGGCTTGGCTGTGCTGTTCGATCGCTCGATTGTTTACCGAAACGAACTCGTGACGCGTTGCGCGCAACGGAAACCCGCTGCGCTTCGTCTCTTGATGCAGTGGTGTTTCGTCCAAGGGGACTGACAGAGGACGGGGGAAGTCAGGATGTCCGCACCAGGGATCGGCAAGGATTCACACATCTCGCTGCCCGACTTCGGCTCGGTGGCCAAGCTGCCGAAGCCGATCAAGGCGATCGTTTACTTGATCATGCTGTCGGTGATCACGGTGGCGGCGGTCGGCGCGCTGCTGGCGACCATCGTGGTCATCGGCCAGCTAAGCGGAGCCTTCAACGTCTTCAGCTTCATCGGCTGAGTCGACGACGGTCCGGGGCCGGCGCACGGGTGCGCCGGCCCCGTTCTCTTCGCGCGGACGGGACCTGGGTAGTCTGCTTGGCGTAACGCTGTGCGCTGCTGGTTCCCCCATTCCGACCAGTCGCCTAGCGGGCCGGTTGGCCGTCCGACCCGCCAGTCCCGGCCCCCCGTGACCTCGCTACGATCGCCAGTGTTGCGAAAGCCGCCGGGGGCAGTAGCTCAGCAGGTCAGAGCAGCGGACTCATAATCCGTCAGGTCGTGGGTTCAAGTCCCACCTGCCCCACCATTTTGCCAGGTCAGAGGCCATGCCGATCTTCGTCGAAGGTCGGTATGATGATCGTATCCACCGGAAACCTACCGGAAATGGAGTCGATCACGGCTCGGCCTCCACTCGCCATCGGCACCCACGGCAACATCACCACCCAGGAAATCGATGGGCAGTGGAAGGCGTACGCGTGCTTCCGCGACACCGATGGAGTCACGCGCCAGGTCGAGCGGTGGGGACCGACAGAGAGCAAAGCGAAGAAGGCGCTCCGCGACGCGTTCCGGGAACGATCTGGTAAGTCCGGTGCTCAGCTCAAGAACACATCGAAGGTCGCCGACCTCGCCAAGGTATGGATCGGACAGATCGAGAAGAAGGTGCCGTGGGTGTCCGGTCGGGTACGACCTACGACACCTACTCGGTGTACCTCCGCAACGTTGTCGTCCCAGAGATCCGCAACCTGCGGCTCGACGAATGCACCGTCGGCCGGCTCGAAGACCTCATGGACACGTTGCAGGCCGAGGACATGTCCGCCGACGCGCGCCGGTCTGTCCGGACGGTGCTCTCCGGGATCTTCGGGCTAGCGGTCAGGCGCGACCTGATTTCAGCGAACCCGGTCAGGCAGATGTCGCCGATCGAAGGCGGCGCACGGCGGAAGGCGCGCGCCATGACCGCCGATGAAATGCACGACTTCCTCGCCAAGCTCGACGCCGACAAGATCGCAACGCGCTACGACCTCCCAGACTTCGTCCGCTTCATGCTCGGCCAGGCGTGCGTATCGGCGAAGCGCTGGCCATTCGCTGGTGTGATCTCGACATGGCTAAGCGCGAGATCGACATCAACGGGAACATCGTGCCGATCAAAGGCAAGGGACTTGTGCGGAAACGGCGGCAAGTCTTTCAGCGCACAGCGCACAGCGCACAGCGCGTCATCGCGATGCCTAGGCTCTAGCTACCTGCACACCCTGCTGACCGTGCGTCGGCCGCCTGGCGCTCGTGATGATGAGCCAGTGTTCCCGGCTGGGACGCTCACGTCGGATGGCAAGCTGACGTGGAAGTGGCCGGGCAACACGGGCAAGTCGATTCGCCGACTCCGGCAGCGCATTGAGTACCAGTGGGTGACGTCCCATGTCTTCCGGAAGACCGTGGCGACACTGCAGGTCCCAGCCGCCGGGGTTTGGGTGTACTGCTCCTACTGCGGGGTGCAGTTGGGCGAGATCGATCCACACTGGGTTTGGCGGCCGGATCTGCCGATCGTCGCCGAGGTCGTCGACCGGCTCGGCGAATTCCCCGCGACGGGGCTGCGGTCGCTACGGGACCGGTGGGGCACCGCCGACTGGTGGGGCCGTCTCGCCGAGCAAGCGCCCGACGTGGTGCACGGCTGGGACATCGTCGATATGCGGGAGTGGGCGGCACGGCTGCCGGCGCTTGCCGACGGCGACCGGTTGGCGCACACCGATCTGCAGGGCGACCAGTTCTGAATCTGCCCGGACGGCGCAGTGCATGTGATCGACTGGGGTTTTCCCGGAGCTGCAGCCCCGTGGGTCGACTGCGCGTATCTGGTGCTGCGGCTGGTCGAAGCGGGTCACGAGCCCGGCGCGGCGGAAGCGTGGGCCGACGGCAACCTGTCCGCGTTCGTCAACGTCACCGGCGAGCACCTGACGGCGTTCGCCGCGTACCTGGCGGGCATGTGGTCGCATTGGGCCGTCACGAAGAACGGGCCTGGGATGCAGCACCGGGCACGGCTCGCGCAGGACTACGCAGCATGGCGCCTACAACAGGCGGTCGCCGCAACCCGCTGAGGACGCCCGGAAACGACGCACGCGCCCCACGCCGAACCCGATCAGGGCTCGGACGTGGGGCGCCTGCGTTGATCTTTCCGGGCGGGGGCGTCGTGACACAGCCGGATCGCCTCTGCCGGCACCCAAGCGGTTTGCGGCACACTTGTCATAGCTTGAATAGCGCACAACGATGATTGCCTCTCCGTCTACAAGGTGACCGTTGTGCACTGTGAGTCGGCCACCATTGAGGCGGTTGAGGATGAGGGTATCCTGGTATTCGTGTGTCATGTCCGCTCTTTCTGCGTTTCGCTCGCGCAATTGATCGCGAGTCGGAACTGCTGGCTAGGCAGGGCAGCTCAGTCAGAAGCACGAGGGTACACGGCGTGGTGGTTTCACCCGTATGTTGTCATTGTTTGTAAACGCCGATATCCGGCCGCTCGTCATTTAGGTGCTCTTGCGAAGTGCCCCATTGATCTCGCGTCGCCACACAATGTTTTGAGTATCTCGAAAGCTGACCACAATTGGTGTCGACCTTGAGCCTTATTCACGAGCATTACCAGCCGAGTCGATAGAATTCGAGCGCCGTGATGATGCGGACAATTCCGGGGAGTTCGGCGAGGCGCCCTCG
>NZ_JBSFLZ010000187.1:0-8830 GCF_053599315.1 Saccharopolyspora sp. NPDC000995 | reverse complement strand
GGGCTTCAGCGCCGGGCGTTTCCCCCCGACACTGCCAGTCTGCTACCCGGCTCCCTGACGACTACCGGGACGGGACTCACACCCGCAGGCGACAAACAGCTTCAGACACCACGATCACACCATCAGACCCACCATCCTCCGATCCGATCGCGCGTCCCTCCTGGACACGCAGTACTCGGTCCATCCGCGCAGGAACGTGTTGATGTCCTGCACGACCGTTTCAACCGACAGCAGCAGCCTGTGCTGAGCCGTGAGTTCACGGACTCGATCGCGGGCATGCTGCATGGCCTTGTCCGCGGGCCGGCGGGCGAGGAAGGTAACCGGCCGTCGTCCGTCGCGGGGCCGGGATCGCACCAGCCGGTGGTGGAAGCCGAGGAAGTCCACGCCTTCCCCACCGACTTCAAGGCACACGATCCGCGTTTTGGCTTCCTTCGGCTGCAAACCGAGCTCGGCCAACAGATCCCGAAGCCGCTGCAGGGCAGCCTCAGCCTGTTCCCTCGACTTACACATCACCAGCGCGTCGTCTGCGAAACGGACCAGCACACCGTGCTCACGTGTCGACCACACCCGATCGATACGGTGCAGATACACGTTGCAGAGCAACGGTGAGATGGGACCACCTTGCGCGGCCCCGGTTACTGGTCGACGGACCTGACCATCCTCCATCACACCAGCACGCAGCATCGCGCGCAGAAGCTTCAGGGTTGCCTGGTCGCAGACGCGTTCCTCGACAGCTTGTATCAACTTCTCATGCGGAATCGCCGAAAAGCAGTTGGCGATGTCCATTTTGACCACCCACCGCCTGCCCCGCCACGCCTCATCGACGAGGACCTGGAGGGCGTCGTGCGCTGACCGTTTCGGCCGGAACCCGAAGCTACACGGCAACATGTCCGCCTCGAAGATCGGCTCGAGCACGATCTTCATCGCGGTCTGCACGATACGGTCTCGCACCGAAGGAATCGACAATGGCCTCTGCTCAGCTGTGCCAGGCTTCGGGATGAAGACCCGGCGTGCCGCCATCGGCCGGTAGGTACCGTCCTTCAGCTCGGAAGCCAACTCGTCCAACAGCCGGGTGACCCCGTACTGCTTGACGTCAGCCAAGGTAGTGTTGTCGATACCGGGCGCACCGTCATTGCGGTGCACCCCAACCTACGCGCACCACAAGACGTCTCTGCGGAAGACCTTGTCTCGCAACGCATGAAACCGACGTCCGGGATCGGCCTTGGCCGCCCGGTAGAGCGTATGCTGCAAGGCGCGAACCAGATCCACAACGGACCCTCCAGCGGTGGGACTAGCCGAAACGGCACTCACCGAGCTGCCTTCTCTACGCAGAATCGCGCCTTTCTCGCCATTGGGAGCGTTCTCGTACTCGGTGACGATCGCCAGCTTGTACTCCGGGCTGAACACCCGGCGCGACGGGCGCGGTGCCGGGTCGCCCAGACCCGCCAGCGGTGACAGGTCGGGCTGCTTGTCAGATTGTGGACCCGTGCACCAGGATCTCCGATCCCGCCCTCCGTCAGGAACCCCGCACTCACACGAGGTGTCTCACATCAGCCTGGCAAAGAGGGAACAGGGGTACTACAGACTTTCGCCCACTCGCTTGAGGGCGGAGCCCGAGCCCTAACTTCTCGGCATTGCGGAGCGCCGCCGAAGGCTGACTGACCGGACCAGCCGCACACTCAGTCCTTCGACGGGATCACTGTCGTCACCAGCGGCATCCGAATGCCGTGGATGAACTCCTTCATGGAGCACTGGATACAAACCTGCCAGCCCGACCCCTGGACCGCACCTCATAGGGGACCGGCGCCACCTGCTCCACGCGACTACGGGCGCACGCTCGGCCCGCCGCGGGGGACCAGGTGGGTGCATAGGCAGCGATCACTTCCCCGGCACCCGCAGTCGTATGCCGAGGCGTGGGCTGCGGACGCCGTGCTCCGGCTGCCGCGCCGCGCGTGGAGGCCCCCTGTCAGGTCGGGGGCTCGCACGCCTTCTTTGGCGCGTCCTCGTCGCCTTCGGTACCGGCCGCGAGGGCGGCTGGTGTCTCCAGTGCTTGTTTGAGGTCGCCAAGGAAGGCCATCGCGTCGCGGCCGTTGACCACGCGATGGTCGTAAACCAGACCGAGGTACGTGAACCGGCGGGCTTCCGGCCTGCCCCGCTGGTCCAGGACGAGCTGTTCGTCGATGCCGCCCAGGGAGAGCGCGCAGGTCTGGCCGGGGAAGACGATGGGGGTGGCGAAGACCACACCGTCGGCGGTGTGCGGAGCGATCAAGATGTTGGCGCCGGTGAGCTCGTCGACTCGGAAAGTGCCGCGGACGGCTTTGTCGCGAAATCCTGTTATCACGTCGGCGATCTGGGCGACGCTCAGCGCGGCGGTGTTGTGTACGACCGGGGTGTACAGGCCCTTTCCGGCGTCCACGGCCACCGCGACGTGTGCGCAGGGGGCGGGCTGGATGGTGCCGTCGTCGAGGAGCCGGGTGAACAGGCTTGGGTGCGCCGGGAGTTGGTCTGCCACCGACTTGATGAGGAGGCCGAGCAGGGAGACGAAGCTGCCGGTGCGCCGGCGCAGTTGCCGGGCAAGGTCCTGAGCCTGGCCGACGTCGACCTTGGCGTAGGCGGAGGCGGCCGGGATGGTGCGCATCGACTCGGTGACCACGGCGCCCACCGCCCGCTGCTGCGCCGACAGTTGCCGGTCGGTGGGGGCACCGGCTTGCGCGGGGCGTGGCAGCAGCGCTTCGATGTCGGCTGCGCGGATCACGGTTCGGCCCAGTCCGCGCAGTTCGTTGTCGGTCAGGCCGTGCTGGTCCGCGAGGGCGCGCGCCGCCTTGGTGAGCGTCAGGCCGGCATCGGTTGCCGGCTCCGGCCGTGCGGTGGGGTCGGCCGGTGCGGAGAGGTAGGCATGACGTTCGTCCGCCGAGGCGAAGAGGTGGGCGACGATCTGACCGGGGCGGCAGTCAGCGCCGCCTGCGACGAGGGTGTGCAGGATGCCGTCGGCGGTGCTGTCGATCTCTTCCTGGGCCTTGGAGGTCTCGATTACCACCAGCGGCTGCCCTTTCTTGATGCGTGCGCCGTGCTCGGCGAGCCATTCGACCAAGACGTAGCTGGCGTCGTTGGTGTTGAGGGTGGGCAGCTTGACGCTGATCACTGGGAAGCCTCCGTGAGGGCGCGGCTGAGTGCGGTCGCCTGGAGCAGGACGGTGTGCTCCAGGTGGGCGGCGGTGGGGATGACGCTCGGTTGGGCACTGAGCAGCAGTACGGGGCGGGCCAGCCTTCGCCACAGGTGCTCATGCAGTTGCTGGGCGAGCATTTCGCCCCAGGTGCCGTCTGCCGCGCTGTCCTCTGCGACACAGATGCGGCGGGCGCGGGACACCGTCGCGAGCAGCGGTTCGACGGTGAACGGGTAGAGCCGGGAGGGCACCAGGAGTTCGCAGGTGACTTCCTCCTCCAGCAGCAGGGTGCGCATGGCGGCGACGGCTCGCTCGGTCAGGCCCCCGGGAGCCAGGATGATCCAGTCCGGGTCAGCGCAGTCCACGGGGAACACACGCGCGGTCCGGCTCGGGTCGTCGAGCAGCTCGTACCGGAAGAGGTCGTCGACGACCCCGCCCTGGTGCATCGTGCGGGTGTAGAGCGTCTTGTCCTCGAACAGCACGCACGGCCGCTCGCGGGAGAGCATGGCGGTGAGGACGTCCGCGTTGTCGTGGAACGGCGACATCTCGTGCAGGCTGAGCGCGGGGATGCCGATGAAGTGCTTCTGCAGGCTCTGACTGTGGGTCGGCCCGTAGCCCCGGTTGCCGCCGGTGGGGCAGCGGACCACCATGCTCATCGGAACGGTGCGGCCGTACATCGACACGGACTTGCTGGCGAAGTTCAGGAGTTGGTCGAAGGCGAGGGCGGCGAAGTCGGAGAACATCATTTCCACGACCGGGTGGTTGCCGGTCAGGGCGAGCCCGGCGGCGACGCCCACGATGCCGCCCTCGCTGATCGGCGAGGAGATCACCCGTTCCGGGTGGCGGTCCGACAGGCCCCGGGCGGCCTTGAAGGCGCCGCCGTACGGGTCGGCGATGTCCTCGCCGATGACGTAGGCGCGGGGATCGTTGTCGAGGAGCGTGTGCAGGGCCCGGTTGAGGTTGCCGATCACCCGCTCCGGCCTGGTCATGAGTGCTCCCAGCGGGACGCGGGGCGGGCCTGGACCTCGCGCACGACCTCGGCGATCGCCAGTCGCTGGCTCCGGTCCGCCACGGCGAAATGCTCCGGGTGCTGCTGCTCGTACCGGTGGTACCAGTCGTGCGCGGCCGCGTGCCGTATCACCTCGGCGGGGCGGGAGTCGTCTCCCTTGCTGTGTGGGCCCACGCGGTTCGTGGTGAACTCCACCACCAAGGGCTGGTGTTGGGTGCGGATGTCGTCGATCACGCCGGACAACTCCCGGCGCACCCGGACGACATCATGAGAGGTGACGTGGTGGTGCCGGATGCCGAAGGCCGCCGCGCGCGCCTGGATGGTGCCAGCCATCTGCCGCTCGGTCGGAGTGGACTGGGCGATCTTGTTGTTCTCGACCACGACCAGCAGGGGCAGCCGCCACAACTGGGCCATGTTGAGCGCCTCGTACACCGCGCCTTCGCCCCACGTGCCGTCGCCGATGTGTACCACCGCGATCCGTCCGGGCTCGGCCCGTCGCAGGTGCAGGGCGACACCCGCGGCCACCGGCAGGCTCTCGCCCTGTACGCCGGTGGACAGGTAGCGGTCGCGGTAGATGTGCTGGCTGCCGCCCACCCCGTGGCACACGGCGCCCTCGCGCCCCATGATCTCCGCAAGTAGGCCGTGCGGGTCCCGGAAGCGGGCCAGGTAGTGGCCGTGCCCGCGGTGGTTGCTGAAGACGTAGTCGCCGTCGTCCAGCAGTGCGTAGAGCGCGACGGGAATGTACTCCTGCCCGAGGCAGGTGTGCGTGGTGCCGTGCAGCAGACCCTGCGAGAACAGTTCCAGCACGGCCAGTTCGAAGTGACGGATCATCAGCAGGGTGTCGAGGTCCTCGGCCGGTAGCCGCGACAGGGGCTCCGCGGCTGTCCGGGGCCGGGGTGCCGTGGTCTCCGTCGCAGTGGTGCTGCCGCCTATGAGATGGGGTGCTGCGCTGGCCACAGTCGTCTCCTTAGAGTTCCTAACAAAGGGTTTTGATGTGTCGGTAGCGGATGATTCAGGTGGCCAGGCGAGGAACGGCCTCGTGGATGTCGTCGCGGCGTTCCCAGCGGATGGGAGGCGTCGCATGCCGTGGTACCAGGCGATGGTGCGCTCGACGTCTACGCCCTTGGAGGTGGGCGCAACAGAAGGCTGCTCTGCGTGGAGTCTGATGTCAGCCAACAAACCGCACTCCAAGGAATTGTTCGCATCGGCATACCCGACGCTAGCCACTCTCAAATTCGAGTTGCGCTGAACGAACGTAAGCACACCGCTAGTGCAACGCCGCTTGACCGAGGGCAATTTGTGCAGGATTTTTGAGCCAAAAGGGCACTCTCAAGGTGTCCGGAGTTCACAGGCTGATCATCGGTATGGCTGATTTGGGCGGCAAATAAAGGACGGTTTCACCAGCGGCGACCGAAGGAACGCATAATGATCGTTTTCACCGGAGCAACCGGCCAGCTCGGCCGTCTCGTCATTGATGCCGTGCTGCAGCGTGGGGTACCCGCCCAGCAAGTCGTTGCGGCCGTGCGCGAGCCGCAGAAGGCGAGCGCACTCGCGGCACTGGGCGTACAGATTCGTGAAGCCGACTATGACCGTCCCGACACCCTGACCCACGCGTTTGATGGGGCAGACAAAGTGCTGCAGATCTCCGGTAGCGAGGTCGGCCGCCGCGTCCCGCAGCACAAGGCCGTGGTGGATGCGGCGAAGACGGCCAGGGCGGTAGTTGGTCGGGTGGCCGGAGGAATCGCACCTCCGGGTCGGGTAGGACCGCCGCATTGCTGCGGCGGTCCCCCCTGAGAACCGTGCATGCGACTCGTCGCCGCACACGGCTCAAGCAAGCCGCGAGGGCAAGCTGGCGGGCTGAATCCGTTTTGGACGGTTGCCAATGGAGCTGTTGGTTTCCCGTTGACAGTGGACGTGTATGAGACGGTTTGATGATCGTTCGGGGTCCCGCCGTCCGTTGTGGCGATCGCGCGTTTGATGATCGCTTTACGGGTGGCGGCCAGCCATTGCTCCCATTCGGTGGGCGATGCTGGCTGATGGCCGGCGTGCAGAAGGTAGTCCCCGCAGATAGGGCAGCGGCCCTATTGTGACATACTCATGCTCCTCTTTGCATCATCATGCAGTCACGCCCATTCGTCTTTCCCCAGTCGGGTACCGCCAAACCACGCCCCAGCTCATCGCCACTGGCGAGGAACGACGATCTCCCCCAGCAACAACAGAGCTACTGCGGCGACCGAGATCGCGCCCAGCGCGCCGATCACCGGCGAGAGCGCTGTGACGAGCTCAGGCAATGGTCGTCGGGTGTTGATGATCGCAGCCGCGGGTAGAACGTGGTTATGGCCAAGGACAAAAAGACCAGCAAGATCGTCACCGAGCCAGACCAAGCTCTTGCCCGGGCGCGGGCAGCCGCCGAACAGATCAAACCGAAGGATGAGGCTCTGTACTGGGCGACGATGGCTCAAGCCCTATTCTTGCGCGAGATACGCGACATGATTCGCGAGACACGCACTCACCAAGGCGGGAGCGTGGAACTACCCGAACACGCGCCGCCACGGGAAACCGCCAAGGTCACCGTCGTCGAGAAGTAGCACAGCGTGGAGGTCGCCGAGGTTCCCAGCTGCTGCCGGTCCTCATCCGACCGATACCCCTAACTCCGCGTTCTGAATCACCGCGAACTGACGGTACGCCGACATGGAAATCGCCGGTGCTTCCAAGGTGGTGCAACCAACACCCACTGCCGAGGTCGTCCCCCAGACGGCACCCGCAGTGAACCAGCAGCTTCGCACCTTCAGGGCTTGCCCGAGCCGGTTGCCTGGAAAGCGGGCACGGCCGGTTCCTTAGGGGGCGGCGGCGCAGCAATGCGCCGCCGCTACCCGACTGGAAGCCGATCTTCTACCTGCTGGAAGCAGCCGGGTTTGAGACCTGGCTGGTCAACGCCAAAGACGTCAAGCACCTGCCCGGCCGCCCGAAGACCGACCGCCTGGATTCGGTGTGGCTGTGCAAGGTCGCCGAACGCCAGATGCTGCGCCCCAGCTTCGTGCCCCCACCCGAGATCCGCCGGTTGCGGGATGTCACCCGCTACCGCATCGATCTGGTCGGGCACCCGCACCGCGGAGAAGAACCGGGTCGAGAAACTGCTGGAGGACGCCTGCACCAAGTTATCGGGGTGGCTTCGGACATTTTCGGGGTCTCCGGGGAGCCTGTTGCGGTTTGAGGTTTGGGGTGTGGTGGTTGTTGAACAGGGGGTGGGCCGGTGGCCCACCCCCTGTTCAGGTTGTGGTGGTGTGGAGGGTGGTGGACAGGCGGCGGAGGTTGTGGGTTGCGGCGGTGAGGTTGAGTTCGCCGAGGCAAGCGGCCAGGCCGCGCAGGCTGAACCCCCGGAGTCGGTAGCGGTCTTTGATGATGCCGTTGACAGGTTCGACGGTGGCGCCGCGTTTCTTGTAGAGCTCGGCTGCTTCGGGGGTGCGCAGCCGGTGCCGCATGGCCTCGACGGGGTGGCGTCCTCAGGGGGCGGGCCGCTGGTGGGGTTGGTAGCGGCCTCGCGCTGGATATGGTGGGATTTCCCTGGCGCGATCGGCCGGTCCGGCCCGGGATGGTTGAGGTTGTCCTCGCTGAAATAACCCGCGTCGAACAGGGCCGTGCCGATGTCCTCAGGGGTGTCGCGGTGGGCGTTGAGCCACTCGGCGGTGGCCTGAGTGCGGGTGAGCATGTCCGCGAACTCGCCGGTATCAGCAGGGTTGTCGCTGGGTCCCAGCGTGGTGATGACATGGTCGGCCGAGACCGCGAACTGGGCGTTGAACGCCTGGATCCAGCCCCCACAGGTAGGCATGATCCTGCTGTCGGGATCGGTGACGTTGCGCTGCGGCGGCGTGTTCTCCTTCTTACCGCCGCTGCTGTAGTTGTTGCCGTTGTTGCTGGTTGTGGTCCGGTCGTTGTCGCTGGTGGCCTCCGCCGCGGCGAGCGCGGCCTCCAGCGCGGCGCGGGCTTTCTTCATCCGTTTGCCGCCCTCGGGATCACTGACCCGCCGCCCCAGCGGCGGTGGGCGTCCTTGCGCCAGCGCGGCGGCGAATAAACCAACAACCCCAGCAGCACCCGCGGGTCATCGCACCACCCAGCTGATACCGGGCACAAACAGGCTCGATATCCAGCTCGCCGACAACATCCAGCACAAACCACGCCAGATGACCCGCAGCTGATCACGATCAACCCGCCGGAACCCCTTCGCCACCCCACCATGATCCCAAACGGACAAACCCGAAAACGCAACAGGCTCCTGGCGGGACATGCGCATCCTGATCATCATTGGGCACCTGCTGGCCGACCCCGACGCCCGCCACCACGACCTCGGGCCCGACTTCTACGACACCCGCATCGCCGGCGATCACAAGAAACGCAACCACATCCGCCAACTCGAAGCCCTGGGCTACGCCGTCACCCTCACCCCAGCCGCCTGACCCAGCACATCACCACGAACCCGGCTCCGCTTCGCTCCGCCGGGCGCTACCGCCTGCCCGCTCACCATTGATTTTCGGACTAGGCTGTTGGTTGCGAGATCAACAAGCTGCTTTGCGTAAACCGGCCACGACGCAATGATCATATTTTCCAATCCTGAACGACTTTCGCCGGGTCTCCAGACCAATAAACGAGCAGGCCAGCGG
>NZ_JBSFLZ010000186.1:0-8909 GCF_053599315.1 Saccharopolyspora sp. NPDC000995 | reverse complement strand
GTCCAACGCGCAAGGCCTGGCCCTGTTCGACACGGCGCTCCGCTGGGACCACCCGGCCGTGGTGCCCGCCAGCCTCGACCTAGCCGTCCTGCGGGGCATCGGTGAGGTGCCGCACGTGCTCCGTGACCTCGTGCGCGAACCTGTCCGTGGCGCCACCCGCCGATCGAGTCCAGCGTCCGCTGAGTTCGTCGTGGACCGCTTGGCCGGACTGGTCGGCGCCGAGCGTGACCAAGCCATAGTCGACCTGGTGCGCGTGGAGATCGCCGCTGTGCTCGGCCACAGCGGCGTCGAGGGCATCGAACCCGGCAACGCCCTGCAGGAACTCGGTTTCGATTCGCTGACCTCGGTGGAGCTGCGCAACCGGCTCAACCAGGCGACCGGCCTCACCCTGCTGCCGACCCTGGCGTTCGACCACCCGACGATCGGCGAGCTAGCCGCCCACCTCGCCACTGAACTCGCCGAATCCGGCGGGGCCGCACCTGCGGCTGATGTTACCGCTCTGGTCGAGGACGGTGCCCCGGACGTCGTCAGCCGCCTTTACCGGGAGGCGCACGACGCCGGGCGGTTCCAGCTCGCCGGTGAGCTGCTGATGAGCGTCGCCCGGCTGCGGCCCACGTTCTCCGACTCCGACGAGCTGGGGCGCAAGCCCAAACCAGTCCGCCTCGTCGTCGGGGACAGCGGGACGCACCTAATCTGTTTTACCCCGATCGTGCCTATGACCGGCGCGAACTTGTACTACCCGCTTGCCGCTGCCCTACCCGGCGGACTCACCGTGTCGGCGCTGGCTTCACCGGGCTTCGTCGAGGGCGAGAAGCTCCCGGTGGACGCTTCAGTGCTGGTCTCACTGCAGGCGGAGACGGTCGCGGAGCATGTCGGCGAGGCACCGTTCGTGCTCGCCGGCATGTCCTCGGGCGGAATCCTCGCGCACACCACGGCGAAACGCCTGGCGGACCGGGGGAAGCCACCGCGCGCAGTGATCCTCTTCGACACTTACGCCATGCACGACGTCTCATTGTCCGAGACCGGACCGCAATTTATGACGGCGATGTTCGAGCGCGCGGCGGGCGTGGTGTCGATCGACAGCGCCAGGTTGTCCGCCTACCAATGGACTTGCGGCCTGTTCGGTCACTGGGATCCGGAACCGATGCCGGTGCCCACCCTGCTGATTCGCGCGTCCGAACCGATGAGCCCGGACCTGGCGGGGAAGAACTGGAGGACCAAGCTGGACGGCGTGTCCACGATCGTCGAGGTACCAGGGAATCACTACTCGCTGATGGAGGAGTTCGCCGCGTCGACGGCCCAGGTCGTCCACGACTGGCTGCGATCACTGGATTGAAGACCGTGCACCAGCCACTGCGAGCCTGTTGTGGTTTCGGCGAAAACGGCTGAACCGAAGTACCAAATACAGCAAGTCTCGATCGCGGCCGTTCGTCCACCAGTGGCCATCTCGGCTGTGATCGATCGATCACGTTCCGTGGTGGGCGGAAGTGCCTGGCCGACACTTCGTCCGCGACGCATTCGACCCACGGCAACCACGGCGCGAAGTGTTCGCGGTAGCGGTCGGCGTTCGCGGCGAACTCCGCCGTCTGCCAAGATTTTAACGATGTCAGCACGGAGTCTTAAGCGAGCGGATGGCTTAAGGCGCATCTCCGTTCGAAGTCGTTCGGGTGCAACCTAGTCCGACATCGCGGAGGTGCTCAGCCGGTTTCGCCTCCGAGCTCCGAGAGTCCTCAATGGACAAATGTGGTCCGGTTCGCCGCTTGCCCAGCGCGACGTCCAGCACGGTCCGCAATGCAAACCAGAGCAGGTCGTGACCGCGCCCGAGCAGCCACGGCAGGCCCTTGGCGAGCAGCCACCGCAGGTGGTCGAAGCCGCTGACCCGCGCGCCCCCGGAGCATTCCAGCGAGACCTCGCCGGGCACGGCCAAACCGGCTGCCGCGAACCGGTCGGCGAAGGCTGCCGCGAGCAACCGGTGCCCGAGTTCGGAGGGGTGCAAGCGGTCGACGCTCCACGTTGCCGGGCTGTAGGCACCCGGCAACCGGTCCAGGTCCACCACAGCGACGGCATGCGTCTCGGCGACGGTGTCCAAGATCCGGTTGAGTTCGCCGATGCGCCTGGCCAGTGCCCTCCGCAACGGCCCGGGCAACCGGAAGATCCGGCCGTGGTCGTGGTATCGGATCGTCACGACGGTCGCGCCGACGGCGGTTAGCGCGCGCACGATGTCGTTGAGCTGCCGCCGTAGCCGTCGGGCGTCGAAGTCGGAGCGCATCGTGTCGTTCATGTCGACCATCACCACGGCCGCATCCGGCGCGGCGCGAAGGGCGACGGGCAACTGGGCGTCACGCACGGCTGCGACACGCGCCCCGCTCGATGCCAGATTCGCCAGCTCCGCGGCGCCGAGCGCTTCGGCCAGCAGCGGCGCGAAACCGCGCCACCCGCCAACCACCGGATCGCCCATGCCGATGGCGACCGAATCGCCGAGCACCGCCAGGGTCCGTGTTTGTCGCGGGCCGGGCGGGCCCGCCGTGATCGCGTCCTGCACGTGAGCATAGTGATCGCCGATCTTCCTGCGGCGGTGAGGCGGCGGTGACGATCCGGCGACCGCTTGGCGAAGAATCGCCGCGTCAGCGGGGTTCGGCGCGGTAGTCCTTGTCAGGCCAGAATGGCCATTCCTCGAAGGCCAGGCACTTCCCGTCCGGGGCGAACCGCAGGATCCACAGATCCCGGTACTCCTGGGCCGCCGGGCCGCCGTAGCGGACCACCTCCCGCACGACAGCGGTCACCTTCGAGCGCCACAGGGCTGCTCGTCAGCCGGAAATCCTCGTCGGGCCCGACGCGCTCGGCCTCCCACATCCGCCCGATGGCGTCGAGCCCCACAACGGGTTTGCGGTACGGGCCTGCTGGTACGTCGGGTCAGAGGTGAAGATCGGCCACCACAGCCAGTCGCATTCACCACAACACCATTCCCATCATGATCAACCCCGTCCACTCCACGGGGGCGAGCCGCACGCCCACCACCGGAAACACCGCTACTTGACTTCGCCCTCATAGGCTGCACAGAAGGCAAAGCGCTAACGGGCCCTGACATGGCCAGGTAGTGGGTCAGCTGGATTGGTCGCCGCTGCCGTAGGGGCGGGTGAGGATTTCCAGGGCGTGGCCGTCGGGGTCGTCGAAGTAGACGCCGCGCCCGCCGTCCCGGGTGTTGATCTGCCCCGCGTCGTGGTGCCCGGGGTCCGCCCAGTAGGGCAGTTCCCGCGCCTGGATCCGCGCGAAGATCTCGTCGAACTCGCCTTCGCTGACCAGGAACGCGTAGTGCTGCGGGGTGATCTCCTCTTCAGTCTCCAGGTAGTCCAGCGTGACGTCGTTGCTGGTCTGGGCGCACATGAACGGCCCGAAGGGTTCCGGATCGGGCAGCCCGAGCAGATCGGCGGCGAACCGTGCATTGGCGATCTTGTCGGTGGTGGCGACGATCGTGTGGTTGAGCTGAACGGCCATGGTATTGCTCGCTTTCCTCGTCGTGCTGCGGTACTCCGGAGGGTAGGACTTCGACCAAGGTCGAAGTCAATGGGAACGGCAGCCGGACCCGTCCAGGCATCGCTCGTCCGGGTGGCGATTCGTCGGCGCGTGCCCGGCGGCCTACCGTCGAGCAGGCGGGAACCGGCGAGGAGCGGGGAGCCCGGTGGCGGACAACGCGCCACGGACGATCGCTCGGGCAACGTGATCGAGGGGGCGCGGTCGAGCTCGGCGCGTAACGAGGTGCGGGCCGGTGCGGCGTCGTCCGATTTGCGCGGAAAGTACGAGCAGGCCGTCGATCGGGAATCCGCCTATGAACTGCTGTCGAAGAAGGTCGCCGCCCGGGAGTCGCCCGAAGCGCCGGAGGAGCCGGAAGCGCCGGAGGAGCCGGGGCTGTTCGAGAAGGCGATGGAGAACCCCGAGGCGCGGTCGTTCTTCCGATCGCGGCGAGCACCCTCGGCCGGGAGATCACCCGGGGATTGTTCGGCAACCGCCGTAGGTGATCGGACTCACCTGACATCCGTCACCTCCTCGGGGTAAAGTGCCTCCAACTTATCCACGCGGGAGCTCGGGCGCACCGGGCTGAGAGGGTGGCACCGCACGCGCCACCGACCGCAGAACCTGTCCGGATAATGCCGGCGTAGGGAGCTGTTGATGGCGCTTGACGTCGATCGTGCCGAAGTTCCTCACACCCTGGACGAACCGGCGCCCAAGACGCTGGGCGTACTCGACCAGGGCGCGTTCTGGGGCAACCTCGGGGTGAGCTTGCTCGGGTTCAGCGGGGCGCTGGCCGTGCTCGCGCCGAGCGGAGTGCCGCAGCTGTCCTTCACGGCCGCCGTCACCGCGTGCGTGGTGGGCACCGTCATAGGCAGCATCATGGTCGGGATTTCGGCGATCCCCGGGGCGCGCACCGGGGCACCCGCGATGATGTTGCTGCGGGGCCTTTTCGGCACCAAGCTGTCCTACCTGCCGACCGTGCTGAACGTCCTGCAGTTGGTCGGCTGGGGCACCTTCGAGCTTCTGGTGATCGCGCAGGGCGCGGAGGCGCTGTTCGGCGGCGGCCCGCGATGGTTGTACGTGGTGCTGGCCGGGGCGCTGACCACCGCGCTCACGCTGCGCCCGCTCGGCGCGCTGCGCCTGTTGCGGCGCTACGTCAGCATCGCGGTGGCGATCGCGATGGTGTTCTTCTTCGTCCAGCTGCTGGTGAGCAATCCGCTGCCGGACATGAGCACCGGTTCCTGGCAGGGGTTCTGGCCGGGCGCGGACGCCGCGCTGGCCGTCGCGGTGTCCTGGATCCCGGTTGCCTCGGACTACTCGCGGCACTCGAAGTCGGCGACCGGCGCGTTCACCGCCGCGACGGTGGGCTACTCGGTCACCCAGATCGCCTGCTACCTGCTTGGGCTGCTCGGGTTGGCGCTGGTCGCCGGCGATGCCGACAAAGCGTTCGACCCGCTGCTGGCGGTTCCGCTCGGGGTGATCTTCTTCGGGATCCTGGTGCTTCGCGAGGTCGACCAGTCCTTCGCCAACACCTACTCGACCGCGGTCTCCATCCAGAACCTGCGGCCCAGCGCGGACCGCCGGGTGCTGTGCCTGGTCGTCGGCGCGGTGATCACGCTGTTCGCGCTGACCCTGGACATCGCCCAGTTCTCGAACTTCCTGTTGCTGATCGGCTCGGTGTTCGTGCCGATGTTCGGCGTGCTGGCGGTGGACTACTTCGTGCACGCCCGCCGCCGCGACTGGGACCTGTCCGCGCAGGCCCCGTCCCGCTGGGGCATGCTGCTTGCCTGGCTGCTCGGCTTCTCGACGTTCCAGCTGATCAACCCGGGCGAGCTCGGCTGGTGGAGCCAGCTGTGGACGGGTGTGCGGGACGCGCTCGGCTTCACGGTACCGACGTGGATGAGCGCTGCCCTCACCTCGTTCCTCGTGGCCGCCCTCGCGGCTGCGCTCATCGGAGCCTTCCGCCGCCGCCCCGACGGGAGCTGAGCTCAGCGGCCATCCGTGACGGAGCCGCGTCCGCTTCGCGCGGTTTGACCCGGTGATCGCTTCACAGGGCCACGAACTCCGGGCTCTTCAAGGACAGTTGCGCGGTCGACCCCGGCGCAGAACGAGCGCGGTGCGGCGAGCAGCACCGCGCGCTGTTGACTCGGCATGTCTGCACTCCGAACTCGATCGGCTGTTGCCGAACCCCGGCCGCCGCCCGGAGGCGGTGTTCCCAGATCCGGGTGGTAGCCGGGATCGGTGGTCGGTGTCAGTGGTCGCGGCGGGTCATCAGGTGGGCGAGGGCGCTGAGCTCCTCGGCCGCGCGCGGGGCCGGGTCGCAGCGGTGCAGGTCGCTCAGCGCGGATGCGAGCAGGTCGTCGGCTTGGTTCTGGCTCCAGGCGCGCCCACCGGCCAGCGCGATCAGCTCGGCGGACTGGGCCAGGTCGCTGCTGGACAGCGGCTGGTCGCGGAGGTAGAGGGCGGCCAGCCGCCGACCGGCCTGCGTGCCGGAGGTCAGCGCGGAAACCACCGGCAGGGTCTTCTTGCGGGTGCGCAGGTCGGAGAACACCGGTTTGCCGGTGACCGCCGGATCGCCCCAGATGCCCAGCAAGTCGTCGACGTGCTGGAAAGCCAGCCCCAGCCGCTCGCCGAAGCTGCGGAGCCGGGCGACCTGGTCGGCCTTGCCACCGCCGAACATCGCGCCGACAGCGCAGGCGCAGCCAAGCAGCGCCCCCGTTTTGTCCCGGGCCATCCGCTGGCATTCGGTCAGTTCCACGTTGCGCTGGTCCTCGAAGGCGAGGTCCGCGATCTGGCCGTTGATCAGGTTCAGCACAGCGGTGCTCAACATCCGCATCGCCGTGGCGGCCTCGGGATGCCGGCACGACGACAGCACGTCGGCGGCCAGCGAGAGCATGGCATCGCCGGCGAGGATGGCGGGACCGCTGCCGAAAACCGTCCACGTCGTCGGGCGGTGTCTCCGGGTGACATCGCCGTCCATCACATCGTCGTGCAGCAGCGAGAAGTTGTGCGCCAACTCCACGGCGACGGCTGCGGGCACCGCGTCAGCCGGATCTCCGCCTACGGCGGCGGCGGCGAGCAGCACCATCGTGGGTCGCAACGCCTTTCCCCGGTCGGCGCGGACCGGATTGCCGCGCTCGTCCAGCCAACCTAGGTGGTAGCCGGAGATTTGCTGCATGCGGGTGGGCAACCGGTCGACCGCTGCCCGCAGGGCGGGCTCGACCATCGCGCGGCTACGCGTCAGCGCCTCGTAGGCCGTACCCGCCTTGTTGGCGTCTTGGTGAATGGTGGTCATCCGATTTCCCTTCGACCGATCTTGCTGTGCTGGGAAGAAGCGTTGTCAGCGGGCTATCTCGACTCGTTCGAGGACGCCGAGGGCATCCGGGACCAGGACGGCGGTGGAGAAGTAGGTGCTGACCAGGTAGGAGATGACGGCTTGGTCGTTGATGCCCATGAAGCGCACCGACAGGCCGGGCCGGTACTCGTCCGGGATGCCGGTCTGGTGCAGGCCGACGACGCCCTGGTTCTCCTCACCGGTGCGCATCGCCAGGATGGAGCTGGTGCCGCGATCGCTGATCGGGATCTTGTCGCTGGGCAGGAGCGGCACGCCCCGCCAGGCGTGCACCTGGCGGCCCTGCGCCTCGGTGGTCTGCGGGTAGATGCCGCGGCGGTTGCACTCCCGGCCGAAGGCGGCGATGGTCTGCGGGTGGGCCAGCAAGAACCGGGTCTTGCGGCGGCGGGAGAGCAGTTCGTCGAGGTCGTCGGGGGTGGGCGGGCCGGTGCGGGTGTGGATTCGCTGGCGGAGGTCCGCGTTGTGCAGCAGGCCGAAGTCGCGGTTGTTGATCAGTTCGTGCTCTTGTCGTTCGCGCAGCGCTTCGATGGTCAGCCGCAGCTGCTGCTCGGTCTGGTTCATGGGCTGGTTGTAGAGGTCCGCGACGCGGCTGTGCACGCGCAGTACCGTTTGGGCGACGCTGAGTTCGTACTCCCGGGGCGCGAGTTCGTAGTCGACGTAGGTGCCGGCCAGCGTCGGTTCGCCGGAGTGCCCGGAAGTGACCTCGATGTCCGCCTCACCGTGCTTGTTCTGGGCTGGCGTCGGGTTGTCGTGGTTGTTGGCGATGTGCGTCCGGAGCCGCTCGAACTGGTTGTTCACCTCCTGCAGCGCCCGAGTGCTCAGCGTCAAAGCGATGCACGGCGTGGCCGCTTTGTACGTGTGGTTCCAAGTCGCCTGATCGGCGGCCAGCGCGTGTGCGCCGAAGAACTCGCCGTCGGCAAGCACTTTCAGCACGGTGTCGTCGCCGTACTCGCTGGTGCCGATCTTGTTGACCTTGCCGTGCGCGATGAGCACGACCCGGTCCGCGGGCTGACCGGCGGTCGAGATCACCTCGCCCGGCTCGAATTCCCGCTGCTCGAAGCGGTCGGCCAGCGCCCCCAGTACCGAATGGTCGTCGAATCCGCGCAGCAGCGGCAGTTCGCCGAGTTCCTGCGGGATGACCCGCACGTCGGCGCCGGTGTTGGAGAAGGTGATCCGCCCGTCCCCGACGGCGTAGCTCAACCGCCGATTGACCCGGTAGGTTCCCGCCGACACGTCCACCCACGGCAGCATTCGCAGCAGCCACCGCGAGGTGGTGCTCTGCATCTGCGGCTGGGACTTGGTCGTCGTTGCCAGGTTCCGCGCCGCCGCCGTGCTTAGGCTTTGCGCGTTCTGCTCCTCGACGCCGAGGGCCGGCTCTGTCACGGTCACGATGCCTTCTCTCCTTGAGGCGCGAAGCTGGTGCAGGGTTCATGGCGGTGTCGGTCGGATTGCATCGGGGACCGGAGCGGGCGGGTCGCGGCCACCCGCTCCGGAGCCTTCCTCGAACTCCCGAGGCTTTCCGATGTGGACGGACGTGAGATCAGCTCTCCCGGCCGAGTTCGACGTGTTCGAGCACCCCTATCGCGTCGGGGACCAGGATCGCCGCAGAGTAGTAGGCGCTGACCAGGTAGGAGACGACCGCCTGGTCGTTGACGCCCATGAATCGCACCGACAGGCCGGGCCGGTACTCGTCCGGGATGCCGGTCTGGTGCAGGCCGATGACGCCCTGGTTCTCCTCACCTGTGCGGACGAGCAGGATGGAGCTGGTGCGGGTGTCGCTTACGTGCAGCTTGCTGCACGGCAGGATCGGTACTCCGCGCCACGCCGGCACCTGGTGGCCACCGAGGTCGATGCTCTGCGGGTAGATGCCGCGCTTGCTGCACTCCTGCCCGAACGCCGCGATCGTGCGCGGGTGGGCGAGGAAGAACCCGGGATCCTTCCACACGAGCGCCAGCAGTTCGTCGAGGTCGTCGGGGGTGGGCGGGCCGGTGCGGGTGTGGATTCGCTGGCGGAGGTCCGCGTTGTGCAGCAGGCCGAAGTCGCGGTT
>NZ_JBSFLZ010000185.1:0-9439 GCF_053599315.1 Saccharopolyspora sp. NPDC000995 | reverse complement strand
ATGAAGTGGACACGGCTATCAGGATCTCCGATCCCGCCCTCGCTCTGGTACCCGGTACTCACACCAGGTGTCTCATCTCATCCTGACAAAGAGGGGTGAGGTATCGAAGGCAGTTCCAGTGTTGGGCGAGCGCTCGGGACGAACCGTGCCCGGCCAACGCGGTGGCACGTGCGAGTGTGTGCAGCAGCTCCCATGGGGAGAGGGACATGCCCTGGAGTTGTCTCGTCTCCGGAACTGGAGCAAGGTCGAACTTCCGCTCGCGCGGCGGTTTTCCCGCCTCGGCTCGTTCGGCGTCGATCTTCTTGGCTGCGCGCCGCGTTTTCCCTGCAAGATGAGGTGTTGACTGGAACGTGACCGTGGCCAATTCCTCGAGCTGCTTTAACACGGTGGAGATTTCCACCCCGGCCCTCCCGCCTGCCGCCTGCCGCCTGGAGCATCGACCGTTCCAACTCACCACCAATGGAAGCGCCTGTCTGCCCGCCTGTCGGTGGATCCTTCAACGTCACTCGATCGTCAGCATCTTCTTGCTACCGAGTATGTGCACGTGCTGGATACGCCGCCGGGCACGTCGTTTCCCTCACAATACGTGCAACATGTGAGGCTTTTCACATGCTAGTGCAAGGGCTACTGCCGGGATACACACCTGCACCATGAACATGCGTGGTTGGTCGGTACGCCATTCACGACGCGGAGATCTCTCTCCCCCCGTTACTTAACCCCAGCTCCGTGCACACGCCCGTTGACTGAGCGGGTGTGATTCCCGCAAGAAGCTGTGCTTTGGAGGACCGCCGGAATCTGTGTCTGCTCCATATGGGCGACTGTTGTGCGAACGGGCGCGAGAATCGGTGCGCGCGTTTTACGATCTTGGTCGTTTGGACGCGGATCAAGCCGAGAGGTCGGTATGGGAGAGAGCGAGCGCGCCTACCGGATTGAGGTTCTGGCCGGTGGTGATCCGCTCCGGGAGGAACGGCTCACACGGTCGCTACGCGACGATCTCGCCAGCCTCGAGGGCGTGTCAGTGGACTTGGCACAAGGAGGCGCGAGCACTCCCGGAAGCAAGAGCGGTGTGCTGACTGACCTCGCTCTGATCGCTGTCTCCGCGGGTGCCGGCATGGCGTCATCGAGGTCGCTCGCCAGGTTGCTCACGACGGCGATCACTGAGTGGTGCCGCAAGGAACGCCACCGGAAGGTGCGCATTACCCGGGGCGACGACACACTCGAGATCACCGGCAACCCCGACAAGGGCCAGCAGCGGCTGGTCCAGAAGTTCATGCAATCCGCCGAGGACGACGAATGAGCCGCCGCCCACTGCGGCGACGGGCCCTGTTGATCCACACCGAGACCTACCAGGACGACCGGTTTGAACCGCTGCCGTCGACCCGCGTTGATACGTGGCAGCTTCGGCAGGTGCTCGAACACCGCAATGTTGGCGGTTTCGAATCGGCTCGCGTAGTTGGCGATCTTACGGCCGACGACATGTGCGTCGAGATTTCTGAATTTCTCGAGGGCTGCGGCGATGACGTGCTCGCCCTTCTTTACATCACCGGGCACGGCACGCGGTTGCTCGACACGACCGGAGAGTTCTACTTCGCCGCCTCCGACACTGATCCCGACCGGCTCGCCCAGACAGGGGTCAGCGCGGGGTTCGTGAATGAACGGCTCGAAGAGTGCTGGGCGCCGCACAAGGTGGCGATGCTGGACTGCTGCCTCAGCGGCGGTTTCACCCTCGGTTTCCGCACCGACGACCGCGTGCGGGGAACCGCGAAGTCGTCGGCATCCGCTCCGCTGAACAGCCGCGGCGTCTACGTCCTGGCCTCGTCCGGCGCGCGGGAGGTGTCCTTTTCCGGCGTGGACTCGGCTGATGGCCCAGCCCCTTCGGTGTTCACCGGCGCGGTGGTCGAGGCCCTGCGCACTGGGAAGGCCGGCAAAGACGGGTCGGGGCAGGTCTCGGTCGATGATCTGTTCGAGTACGTCAATCGGCAGTTGCGAGGAAGAGGCGGGCAGATTCCCACCAAATCCTCGCTGGGCGTCAACGATCGGATCGTGATCGCCGACTGTCCTGCAAGCGCGACCGTGCCGGTGCTCGCGCCGTTGACACAGGCGCCCCGTGTTACCGATCCGACGCGGTCCGCGCCGGTGGCAGAAGGCACGAGTTCGTCGAAGCTCGCGGTTGGGTGGGAAGAGCTGATCGACTACTACCGTGAGTGCGTGCTCAGCGAAAGTTCGCGGACGACATTGTTGCCCGTGGCTGAACATGGCCGCAGTTACGTCTGCCTCACGGGTGCGGAGCGGTTCCTCACCGGAGACCTCGACGAAGACGGCACCACCGAAGTTCCAAAAGAAGCCGCAGAATTCCTCGATCACACTCGCGACCAGGACGCTGAGGTCTGGGCCGGGTACCCGACTGTCGTGCTCAACGCACCACGTGGAGGCAAAGCGTGGCCCGCCCCGCAGTTCGCACCCCTGCTGATGCGCCGTGTCGAGCTCACAACCGACGAGCACAGCGCACAGGCCCGGCTGCGACCCTACGGGCCGGTAGTGCCACATCCCGCGCTGGCGGCCGACTGGCTCGGCAAGGAGCAGGCGACCCAACTCATCGACACCTACCAACCGACATGGCACGCCGGGCAGCACGACCGGATGGCAACCGATGCCCGCAACCTTCTCCTGCAGGAGTTCGAACTGCCCTGCGTGCAGGAACTGCGTCCGGACTTCCTCGAGGACAGCATCGACACGCACTCACCCGGTGATGGCGCACGCAACGCCGCGGTCCTTGTCCGGGTGCCACGCACCGGTGATGCCACTCAAAATCTACTCAGGGACCTCGAATACATCGCCCAACGGCACGACCGCATCCCGGCGACCGCCTTGGGTGCGCTGTTGAGCGGTGCAGAGGACAAGTCGGGATCACCCGGTATCGTGGTCACCCCCTTGCCTGCCAACGATGCGCAACTGGATGTGCTGCGATCAACCACGACGCAGCGGCTTACGGTGGCCACCGGCCCGCCGGGCACGGGCAAAAGCCAGCTCGTCGCCAACGTCGTCGCCACCGCGATGGCCAACCACCAGTCGGTGCTGGTCGCCTCGACCAACAATCAAGCGGTCGATAAGGTCTGGCAACGCTGCGAACGCCTTCTGGCAAACAGTCTGGTACGCACCGGCTCGTCCACCGGCGATATCGACTACCGACAGAGCGAAGCCAACACACTCCAGCACCTGCTGAAGTCGAAACCGCCGAACATCACCACCTTCTCCACGACGAGCGCAGAGCACACCAGGAGCACCAAACGCCTGCAACGAGCCCGACAGGACCTCGCTCACACCGCGGAGGTCGAGCACCGGTTGCTCGATGCCGAAACCGACAGGCAAAAGTACGCCGAAATGCTCGGCCTGCCCGTCACCTCACTGAGCCAACGCCTAGGACTCACACTGGCAGCATGGGAGCGCCGAGCACGCCGGCTCAGCGGCGCTCGCTTCTTCGGCGAATGGCGCCGGGCCCGCCTGTTGCGGAAAATCGGCATTGACCCCACCGAGGCGAGCAGTGTCACGTGCGGACACCTCGCCGACTTCGCCGCCGCGGAACTGCGGTGGCGGCATTACCGAACCACAGCAGACACCTTGCCCTCCGATGATGATCTCACCGCATCGCTTAACACCGCCGACTCTGGAGTTCAGCAGGCGTCCCTCACGATGTGGCGATCAGCAGTAGCCGAGGCAGTCAGCGCAGGCAAACACGCGATCCGCACATTGGTTCAAGCGACCACGACCAACTCGCGGGACTGGTCGGAACTACGCGCCGTGCTTCCGCACGTACGTGGCTGGGCAACGACGAGCCTGTCCGTCCGGCGCTTTCCCCCTGACCCGGGCCTATTCGACCTCGTGATCATCGACGAGGCGAGTCAGTGCTCGATCCCGCACGTGCTTCCGCTGCTGTTCCGAGCCCGACGCGCGCTCATCATCGGCGACGTCATGCAACTCCCGCACATCACCTCGATCGCTGCGGAGCGCGAGGCGCTCATCCGACGCCGGAGCAAGGTGAGCTCCACTTTTCTCGAGAAGCGCAAGCTGTCCTTACGTCGACATTCCGCGTTTCACGCCGCCGAACGTGCCCGCGGCGGCAGCCTCCTACTCGACGAGCACTACCGGTGCCACCCGGACATCGCCGCCGTCTCAAACGAACTCTTCTACGGCGGTGAGCTCACCGTGCTCACCGACATCCGCGACCGTCCCGCTGTGAACCGGCCCGCCGTGACCTGGCGGGACACCGCAGGAAAAGCCACCCGACCGCGCTCGGGTTCCTCCTGGGTCAACCACGACGAGGTCCGGGCCACCCGCGAGTGTGTCGACTACCTGCTGGCCCACCTTCCCGCAAACGCAACAATCGGGGTGGTAACCCCGTTTAAGGCTCAGCAGTTCCAGCTCGGCCGCTACTGGCAGAACGAGGACCGCGTTCGCGTCGGCACCGTGCACACGTTCCAAGGTGGTGAACGAGACGCCATGGTCTTCTCCCTCGTCGCCGGCGAGGGCATGCAGCAAAGCGCGATCAGCTGGGTGGATCGGCAAATCAACCTCTGGAACGTGGCGATCACCCGGGCGCGGTCACACCTGATCGTGGTCGGCTCAGCAGACCTATGGCGTCGGCGAGGAGGAACAGGCAGCGAACTTCTTCGGGCAGCCCAAGCAGCAGACCGAAGCGAGAACGGGGCCGGCCAGGATCCAGACGCACTGGTCCAGCAGTTCTACGATCTGGTGGCCGACATGCCGCACCTCGCCGTCAAGTTGGGGGTGAAAGTGAACGGACACCCTGCAGACGCGGTGCTCAAGCGCGGCAATGGTATTGCCATCCCCGTGCTCATCGACGGCAGCGTCAGCGACGACTCGGAAGCGGCACGCCACCTCCACCTGACGCTGCGTCGCCGTGCGCTGCTGAGCTCACTCCAGAACGATGAACGCGCGGTCCGGCTCCCTGCGTGGACGCTATACGACCCGGACGCGGTAGCCACCAGACTGGGGCTCGATACACCAGAACGCCCGGCAACCGCACGATGATAGCGCCCTCTCCTAGCCCTCGATCGCGCCTTCCAGAAAAACGAGGGAAGCCACCCGTACCCGGCGCGCGGTCCGCCTATACCGGAGCGGTCAACTCGCTATGGCAGTTCGTCGAGCCCGCCCACCTGCGCTGAGGAGGTGTCCTCGGTTCCGACTCGGAGGGGCGAGCAGGATGCGCTGCGATCTCAGTGCCGCGCCGTACCAGCGGGTCTGCGGACGAACAAACCGTGTGGTGTGTGCGCAACCTCCTCTGCGACGCACGCGGGCCGCCGACGTCGCGATCACACGAGCCAGGTGCGTACAGAGATCAGTGCGACCAGGCAACACCTGCTGATCCCCGGCCCTGTGCAGCTACACGAGGCAAGCCACCCGCGGGGCAACGCCGGGGACAGGTCGTGTGCAGCGGAGAGAGCACGAGGGCCAGAGAGGGCCAGTAGGACTGGCCGCGCTGGGTCACGGCGTATCCGCGAAGCAGTACCAGGTGTCGGGCAGCAACAACAATGCCACGCCCGGCCGGGCGTCCCGGTCGGCTGGCAGCAGCCCGACCCCAGATCCATCGCCTCCTGCGGCTCGTGTTCCAAGATCACCACCCACACTGGCCTTGCTGCCTGCCTCCTCCATCGGCGGAGTCCTCCATAACTCGGATGTCGAGGCGAGTGATCCGGCCCCCTGCGGCCACCCGCACCGACGCGCTGCCGCCCTTCGCGCGGAGCGTGGAGGAGGTGGCTCTGGACGACTGGCGGGTGCGGCCAGAGACTGCGATCACGGTTGTAATCCGGCCAGATGACTTACCGGCACCCGCAGGGCCTCCACTCAGGACAACATACGTCTCTATTCGCCGCCCGGCACGACCTCGTCGAAGGCCCGCTTGAGCCTCAGTCTCGATAGCCACTTGACCCCCGCAGCCGATGCAAAAGGGAATGGCGCATACGCCATAAATGCGTCCAAAATCCTTGGATTGCAAGCACTTTCGAGAGCAACGGCAGGCGCAATCCGGCTAGCGCTTGATCGCGGGACGCAGCTATGATCTGTCGCATGAACACCTGCATTGCGCAGGTATGCCACGGAAATGTGTTCGATTCCCCCCTCGGACACAAAAACGCGTGATATTTCCCCATCGCAGCGAGTACTTGAACACTGTGTCGCGACGGCGCTCCAGCCGTCGCGGCTTTCTGCGTCCGCAGCCGCGTTCTTTCCGGATCCTTGCTGGTCACCGGGGCGGTGGCCATGCGTGAGCGGATCATCACAGGGCTGGTGCCGCCCGCGATCACCGACCGCGGCTCTCCGGCCGACGCGGGGCGCGGCGAGGGCTACGGTCTGCCTCTGCCGGTCATCGCCCGGCACCGCGAGCTGCCGGTGACCTACGGGATGGCGCGGGTGGATCCTTCCGGCCGGGTCGCGGCCACACCGGTCCTGCACACGCTGGAGTGGCAACCGGCCCGGCGGCTGACCATCCGGGTCACCGCGGGAGCGATCGTCCTGCAACCAGACCAGAGCGGGATCCACCGGCTGCCCAGCACACCACAGATCGTGATCCCGGCCACCGCCCGCGCCTGCTGCGGCATCCGCACAGGCGATTCGGTCCTGCTGGTCGCCGACCCACGGCGGGACATGCTGCTGGTCGACCCACTGCCCGCCGTAGACGAGGCCCTCGCGCAGCGGCACGCCACGGTGTGGGGCGGCGAGCCGGCATGACCGAGAACAAGATCACATCCGGAGCCGGCCCAGAGGAAATCGAAGCGGCCCGGGTACTACTCGCCCAGCCCGGACGACCTCGTCAACACCCCATCCACGCGACCACCCGCTCCGACCTTCACCGAGTACATCCCCCAGGTCTCCGACGCCGTCAGCACCGGAACCCGGCGCGTGTACGGCACCTACTGGAAACGCGTAGCGACCGAATGGGGCGAGAGGCGACTGGACGAACCGACACCGCTGGAGATCAAGCGGCTCGCCGAGAAGATCCGCAGCCAGGTGGTCGTTCGCCGCAACGCTCGCGGCGGACGCGGTGCCGCCGAGCACCTCATCGCCGCCCTGCGCTGCCTCTACAACCATGCCGTCGACGACGGTGTGATCAGCGAGGCCGACAACCCCGCGAAGAAAGTGCCCAAACCGCGCCGCTGCCCAGTACACGCCGCGGTCTGCCGGACTCCCGGCTGGAGGAGATCAACCACGTCGCCGCCACCACCGGCAACGACCCCGTACTCGACACCCTCATCCTTCGGCTGCACACCGAAACAGCCTGCCGCCGGGGAGGAGCACTCGCCCTCACACCCCGAGATCTGGAACCCCGACCAATGCCTGAGCCTGCTCCACGAGAAAGGCGGCACCGTCCGCTGGCAGCCCGTCTCCCCCACCCTCATGCCCCACCTCCGCGACCACGCCGAACAACGCGGCGCAGCCGCATCAGGCGGACAACTCCTCCGCTACACCAACGCAGACCCCATCACTACCCGACGCTACGACCACCTCTTTACCCGACTCGGCAAACATCTCCCCTGGGTCGCCACCCAGCAGATCAGCATCCACTGGCTTCGCCACACCACGCTGACCTGGGTCGAACGTAACTTCGGCTACGCCGTGGCCCGCGCCTTCGCCGGCCACACCAACAACAGCGACTCCGGAACCACCACCACCTACACCCGAGCCAGCATCCACGAAATCGCCAGCGCACTCGCCGCACTCACCGGAGAACCCCACCCACTAACAAACTAAAACCGACAGCCACCCAACGCGAGAGGCCCGGCACCCATCCGGGCCTCTTGAGCCAAGGCTCGTGGTGGGCGAGACGACCATGATCCCGATCGTTACCGCGGTGCGCCTGCTGGAAATCTCGTCCGGCCAGGTCATCGGTCTTGCAGTCTCCCGCCGGATATCCAAGCGGCATGATGATCGGTCGTGTTGCTGCTTTTCGCCTACCTTGCTGCCACCAACGCCTTCGCCGCGCTTCGCTTACTCTCGATGAGCGACCGCGCCAAAGATGCGGATATCTTGGCGCTGCGCCACCAGATCACTGTCCTCGGACGCCCGGCAGCGACAAGATCAGATTCGCACCTGAAGACCGGGCCTTTCTCGCAGCTCTCCCACACCCAGCCGGAAACCGCGAAAACACTCCACAACCCCGGGCACAAACAGCCTTGACCGGCCCCGCCCCTTCATGGATGACCAGCCAACGCCAGTACATCCTTGCGGTCATCGAGCACGCCAGCCTCCGCGCACAGATCCTCGGCTCCACAGCACATCCCAGCGCCGGCTGGGTGACCCAAGCTGCGAAGAGCCTCGTGATGGGCCTGGAAGACGCCGGCGCCCACGCCAAGTACATGATTCGGGACCAGTTTCCCAAGCTCTGCGACCAGATTCGCGCTGACGCCAGCATACAAATCGTCCTCAGCGGCATCCCGATACCGAGTATGAATTCGATCACAGAAAGGTGGGTACAGACACTTCGCCGTGAACTCCTCGACTGGACTCGCATCTGGAACGAGCGCCATCTCCACCACGCGCTCCACGAGTTTGAACAGCACTACAATGCACACCGGCCCCACCCGGCCATGAACCAGGCAGCACCGCTACGCGCCGCCCCTCAACCGATCACCGACTCCGACCGGGTAGCCGACCTCAACATACGCCGACACGACCGCCTGACAGGACCCATCCACGAGTATCGACATACTGCTTGACCTGCACGGATGAGATTTTCGGCAGGCGCAATGTCCAAGCTCCGAAGTCAAGGGGCCGATAAGCGGCGTGCTTGACTCCGAATAACGAACCATGATCACAAAAAGAGTGTCCTCACAGGCTCTGACCTGCGAAGACCCTCTTCACCATCAGGCTGACAAGATTTGAACCTGCGACCCCTTGACCCCCAGTGCCGCCCGAACAAGTGCGCCACCAGCAGAAACCGTGAAACCGCAGGTCCAAACGGTTCCGTTCGCTGCCGTACAGAGCAGTACGACGCGGTTGACGTAAGCACGATCCTCCCACTTTCCTCCCACCGCTGGCGTCAAAACGGATCGCCTGAACACCGCCGGGCGGGCGTGTGACGGTTCCGCTGTGGACCGCTCGACGCAGTTCAGTGCCGTCCAGCGCGATTGAATCCTGCCGCTTTGCCCTGCCCCACATTCGCCCTCCCATCCGTGCCGCGCGCTGGGCACTGGCGTCGCACCAGCTGCAAGCTGATCACCCGCAACAGGCGCCGAAGGACCATCCAACGCAGGCGGAAGGACCATCTCTTATGGACTCAAACCAGCAACCCTTCGGTTAACAGGCCAGTCTGGACGTCATTCGCCGTCAGTGAGCCTTATTCACGAGCATTACCAGCCGAGTCGGTAGAATTCGAGCGCCGTGATGATGTGGACAATTCCGGGGAGTTCGGCGAGGCGCCCTCGAT
>NZ_JBSFLZ010000184.1:0-9820 GCF_053599315.1 Saccharopolyspora sp. NPDC000995 | reverse complement strand
GCCGACCCCGGCCACCCGCACTACCCAAAGCCGCCTGGATCAACCAACCCATCGAAGATCAACAACCAGTCAACTAAACACAACCCGTCTCAGTTTGACTTGACAACTACCGCAACCACCCCACCCACACCCTCCACACCGCCGCCTAAACCTCACTCCAAAAGAGCCACACCCTATTCATTACGAGGCATGATCGAGGGTTCACTCACGTTCGCCCGTCCGGTCTTCCCCTAACCTGTAGCTCCCGGATGGAGCGGGAGCCCTTAGGCGTGAACCCTGAGCTTCGCACCCCGCGATTGCTCGCAGCGCACGTCAGGGTGGGGACAGGCCACTGGACACTAGCCTGGGGCTACACCATCATCTCGATCCTCCAATCGGATAGCCCACTTGCTTGGTGCGCCCTCAGGTCGCACCGACAGTTGAATACGCGATCTCACCAGTCTCGCCCCCAGATTACGTCAATCCGAGCGCTTGCCAGCGCTTGCTGTCGTGCGCACCGGTGACCCGATGCCACCTATAGGCCACAGTGGACATATCGTGTTCGTTTACCAGCGAGAACAGGGCATGACGGCAGGTTCCAGCCGTATTCCGGTCGTACTCCTCGCTGGGGTGACCCACCACGGCAGCGGGCCACCCCAGCGATTGCCGACTGAGGCGACTCCTCGCTAGGTGCAGACGTAGGCCTCGCCCACGAATGGCGTGCTGTTAGAACTGCTGCCGCCAGGGCGGATAGACCAAACGACGTCGAACTGGACGTTCCGCATCTGCACGGTCACAGGCAGGTTGTTGACGTACGAGTTGACGTGCTCACCGAGCCCAAAAGCGTTGAGGCCCCAACAGCCGGCTCCGGTTCTCTCGGTAACGAAGTGCATGTCGTTGAAGCCGGTGTTGTAGTACAGACACAGACCGTTGGATCTGCAGGCCTCAGCGGCCGAGGCCTGCGGTGCGGCTACGACACCGGTGGTCGCCAGTGTCACCGCAGCAGCGACGGTGACTCCACCTCGCGCTGCCCGTCGGGTAAATCTCATTGGCATTTCCCCTCTCGTCCGATTGGTGCCCGGGCCGTTCCGGACCCCCGCACACGCCCGGATCGGAGACGTCGTTGCCCCAGAGCGAGCACATTCACCCGGACAGAGGCATGCGCGTCGCCCGCACCGCCGCTGCGCTGGCCGCGCTGACGTCGACGGCCCAACGGAGGACGCGCTGAAACCGCGTCGTCACTGGTCCAGCCAAATGCGCCCGAAATTTGGCTCTTCTGCTGCTTCCGTGGGTGGGTTAGGCGCGCCCGGGGAGGGTGGGTGGGTGGCCGAACGTCTCGCCCACCCGCTGGCGTACCGTCACCGACTGCACCGAGCGGCGGTACTTCTTCGAGTCCACCCGTAGCCCGAACGTGGTGTGGGTTGAGCTGTCGCAGCTGGATTTCGCCGAGGGCCGCCCGGAGCTGATCCTCGACCTAGTGAACGAGCCCGACCGCGTCGGCAATGTGACCGGCGAGTTCGTGGCGGTAGGGTCCTAGGCGGTTGGGATGGTGCAGGCCTGCACCATCCCAACCGCACGATGGAGCGGCACGGGATCTGCGACTTTTCGCGGACTGTACTGCTTCAAGGACAACAGGGACCTCCACGAGCGTCCACCGTCCGCCCGTCGCGGGGCGGCGAACGGAGTCGAACTGCATCACTGGGCGCCACGGGCGATCTTCGGGCTCACCGAAGCGAACCGGTGGCCAACCCGCCGCCCACCCTTGTTGATCACGCAACGAACGCCTGGACCAAAACGAATGGCCATTGACACCTGATCAGGGGGTCCGCTCTGCGAGCTGGTGTGCTGTGACTTTTAGTGTTTGTGGACATATCGGGCGACTGCGGTCGCCGAGGAATTCGGACCCGGTGCGGAGGTCGCAGCATGTCGGCGGGGTCGCTGGTCGTGGTCGGTACAGGCATTAGAGGCATCGGACAGTTGACCTACGAGGCTGCGGGGTGGATCGAGCAGGCCGACCATGTCGCGTACTGCCTGTCCGACCCTGTGACCGAGGTGTGGATTCAAGAACACAGCAAGTCCTCAGAGGATCTGCAGGTGTTCTACGGCAACGACAAGCCGCGTAGGGAAACCTATGCGCAGATGGTGGACGCGCTCGTCGCACCGGTACGCGACGGTCTGACGGTGTGCGGGGTGTTCTACGGACATCCCGGTGTGTTCGCCTATCCGGGCCACGAAGCGATCAGGGTGCTACGCGCCGAAGGCGTTCCCGCCATGATGATGCCCGGCGTGTCGGCATTGGATTCCTTGTTCTGTTCGCCGACCTGGGCGTGGACCCAGCCACGATGGGCTGTCAGGAGGTCGAGGCCACCGACCTGTTGGTGCGCAACCGAACCCTGTTGACCGAGTCACACGTGGTGATCTGGCAGGTGGGCTGTGTGGGCGATCTCGGCTTCCGTTTCGACGGCATCGACAATTCCCGCAATCGCCCGATGCTTGTCGAGTATCTGGAGAAGTTTTACCCGCCGGAGCATCAGGTCACCCACTACCACGCGGCCCATTAGCCGGTGTGTGGTCCGCTGATCCACACCGTCGCGTTGCGCGACCTACGTGACGAACCTCTGGACTCTGCGTCCACTCTGTACGTGCCGCCAGTTGTCGCGCCAGGCTATGACGACGACATGGCCGAACGACTGGGGATGGCCGGGAACCGGCCGCAGTCCGTCCAGTCGACGGGGACGGGAGTTCCGGACCACTATCTACCCACTCGCTATCCCAACGCGCTTGCCACATATCTGGCTCAGCTGGCGTCGGACCCGTCCCTGCTGAGCGAGTACCTGCATGACCCGCAGACGATGGGCACGCAGGTGCCGGGCCTGACCGGCGACGAGCGCGCGGCGCTGTTGTCCGGCGAGTCGGGGTCAATCTGGATGGCAATGAAGGACACCACCACGGTAAAGCCAACCGATACTCCCTCCGGTGCACCGGAGGGACGGGGCGAGACCACGCTCCCGTGATTCAACCGCACGACAGGAGGACCGCGACATGTCCAAAGATACTCTCACCAAGAGCCAGCCAACGACCGCGAAAACGAACCTACGCCACGCGGTGATGGACCCCACCCGCTGCGCTATCCGCACCGCCCCTGAGCGCCCAACGACACACGTCGTCTACCACGTGATTGTCCCCCATTTCATCGTCCCGGAGTGCTCCGCCGTTGGCCGCTATGGCAATCCCCTGGAACCGTAGAGACCTGAGTTGTAGGGATCTTGTTCTTTGTCGAGCGCCGCGCTGTGGTTCGCTCTACGCGCACTCGCCGACAACCGAGCCTCGCCAGCATCTACCGCGCCCTGGCCGAACACGAACAACGCCAGCGCCACCCCGACGCCGTCGAACAGGCCCACGCCGACTTCGCCGCCCTGACCGCCGGCGCCTGATCAGCCGGACACCACCGCGAATACCTGCTGGTCGCGCGCTTCGCGCCGGGGATCATTGCCCCTTTCGCACGTATGCCGGCGGGGCCCCCACGGGGGTGGGAACCTGGTGACCTCGCGGAATCAACTGTCGCGTATTGCCCACCGAGATCACTGGGAGTGATCACCAAGCAGCGGCGCGGGCCGGGTGTGCCCGGTACCGGGTCGGGTTTGCGACACGGGCGTCTAGGGCGTGTCTCTTAATTCCGGGAAGCGGTGCGGCAGATCATGATCGTGCTTGCGAGCAGGACACCGCCGAGGAAGGGCAGAGCGTACTTGTCGTAACGCGTGGCTACTCCGCGCCACTGCTTCACACGGCCGAACGCCCGCTCCATTGTGTTGCGGTGCTTGTAGATCTCGGCGTCGAACGCCGGCGGACGACCACCGGCGGAGCCTTTGGCCTTGCGGGCGGCGATCTGATCCCGCCGTTCGGGGATCGTGTGCTTGATCCGACGTCGGCGCAGCTCCCGCCGGGTCGAGGGGTGGGAATACGCCTTGTCGGCTAACAACCGGACATCCAGCGGTCCGGCGTCGGTGTAGTCGGAGGCGAGGTAGTCATCCAGCAAGGGCAGCAACTGGGGATTGTCTCCGGCCTGTCCGGCGGTCAACCGGACCGCGCCCAGATCACAGGCGGCGTCAGCCAACGCGTGAATCTTGGTGGAAAGCCCGCCCCGGGAGCGGCCCAGCGCGTGATCGTCGGGCTCGGCGGCCAGATTCGTGTCATTCGACGGTGCCCCCTGTGTGGCCGGTGGCTGCGGCCAGGTCCCGGCCTGGGACCGTGGGCGCACCCGCGGCGTGCTGGTGCGCGCGCACGACCGAGGAATCGATCGACAGCAACTGAGCGAGGTCGTCACCGGCATCGATGCTGTAGCTGGAGCGCACCACGTCGAACATCCGCTGGTAGGTACCGTCGATGGAGAACCGGTGGTGGTGCTTCCAGACCGTCTGCCACGGCCCGAACTCCGCGGGCACGTCCCGCCACGGCGTTCCGGCGCGGAACCGCCAGGCGATCCCTTCCAGGATCAGGCGGTGATCGGCAAACGGCCTGCCCCGCAAGCCCTTTCGCGAGGGCAGCACCGGCTCGACCAGCTCCCACAACTCATCTGAGATCGCATCAGCACGTACCACCAGCCGATCATCACCCACTACCAGGGCAAAAATTTGGAGACACGCCCTAGTCGCCGTCGGCCCGGTCCATGGTTGCGTCCGTGATGTCGCCGAAGTACTTCTCCCACAACGCCATCGCGTCGGCTCGTGACGGATCACCAGCCGCCTTCAACGCCTTCGCATCCGCCCAGAACCCCTCAAGCTGAGGAGGCGGGCGTTGCCAGGAAGGTGAGGTCGTCCGAGAACAGTGTGGCCTGCTGGCGGACCACGGACTCCACCAGCTCGACCTGCTGGATCGCGATGTCCTCGTCGATCGAGGCCAACTCGTCACGGACCCGCATCGTTAACGGGTACCCGCCCATGCCCGCCGGGCGCCCGCGCGACACGCACGGTCGCCTCCGGAATCCGCGGCCACGGCCGGGGCCGCATAGACACCACACACACTTGTCGATCTCGGCGATCGCCGGCGGCGAGCGGCCGGTGGAACCGCGGTGCAGCCACGCGATCCGGCTGATCGACATCTCCGGCTCGACGTCCAGTAAACCGTCCAGATCAGCGCTGACGTAGCCCCGGCGTGGCAGTTCGTCCTGCTACCCCACATTGCCAGCCGCCTGGCACGTCCGTCCAACGATTTCCCGCTGGGACTTCGAGGACGACCTGGAGGATCCGGCAGTGTCCAGACGCAGCGTGCGTCGTATTCCCAGGGCGGGTCTTCGGTGGCTGTCGGCGTGGCGTGCTGGGAGGATCACCGTATGCCAGCGGGTTCGTTCGAAGATTTGGTGGCCGAGGCGTCAGCGGTCTCGGTCGATGGCTGGGACTTCTCCTGGTTGGACGGGCATGCGACCGAACAGCGCCCCTCGTGGGGTTACCAGCGGTTGTTGCGTCGGCGACTGGGGGCTACGTCGGCGGCGCTGGACATCCAGACCGGCGGTGGCGAGGTACTGGCCGGTGCCGGGAACTTCCCGGCTCTGATGGCGGCGACGGAGTCCTGGCCGCCGAACATCGCCAAGGCCACCGAACTGCTGCACCCGTTGGGGGTGGTGGTCGTGGCGGACCCCGACGAGCCCCCGCTGCCGTTCGCCGACGGGGCATTCGACCTGGTCACCAGCCGCCATCCGGCGACCGTGTGGTGGGCGGAGATCGCGCGGGTCCTGCGGCCCGGTGGGACCTACTTCGCACAACACGTCGGGCCGGAGACCGTGTTCGACCTCGTCGAGTTCTTCCTCGGGCCGCTGTCCGAGGACATCCGCCGCAAGCGCCAGCCCGACGTCGAGAGCGCCGAGGCCGAAGCCGCCGGGCTGGAAGTCGTCGATGTGCGCCTGGAACGGTTGCGGATGGAGTTCTTCGACGTCGGTGCCGTCATCTACTTCCTGCGCAAGGTGATCTGGACGATCCCGGACTTCACCGTCGACCGCTACCTGGACCGGCTGCGTGAGCTGCACGAGCAGATCCAGCGCCAGGGACCGTTCATCGCCCACTCGACCCGGTTGCTCATCGAGGCCCGCAAACCAGCCTGAATTTCGTCTCCGTGACGCAAGATCCCCGCGGTTTTCCACATTGGAATCGCTGTCTGCCGGGCAGGCGTGAACGATTCGGCGATGACTTCACCCAGCCGAGGCTGTGTAGCTGTTCGACGACACCTTCCGAGGAGGACACCTTCCGAGGAGGCGCATGAGCGAGCTCGTGGTCACCGAGAACACCACCGTCGACAGGAGCTCGTCCGCGCCGCCCGCCACGCGGGCGTGACCGATGAGCGCGTGCTCAGCGTGTTGCTTACGACGCCACGTGAGGCATTCGGGGCGTTGGAGACTCGCACCGCCGCCTACGACGACGCGCCGCTGCTTGATCGGCCACGGCCAGGTCACGAGCAGCCTTCGTTGTCGGCGCTGATGCTGGAGGGTCTCGCGCTCACCGGCGGCGAACATGTCCTTGAGGTCGGTACCGCCGGTGGGTTTCCAGACCGCGTTGCTGGCTCGGCTGGCCGGTGATGTGGTCAGCGTCGAGTGGTAGGCGGATCTGTCCGGGCTGGCCGGCGGTGTTCTGGCGGCCGAAGGTGTGAGCAATGTCGAACTTGCCGTCGCAAATGGCTGCCGCGGATTTCCTCAGCGGGCTCCGTTGGACGCGGTGCTGGTCTCGGCCGCTTCATCGAACGTGCCTGCTGCGGCTGGTTGAGCAGTTGCGCCGACGTGGGCGTTTGGTGCAGCCATCGGTGTGGGCGGCGATGAACAGGTCGTCCTGTTCGAACGTCAGGAATCGGAAGTGCGGCGCGTGGATGTGCTTGGCTGGCCCGATTCGTTCGGTTGCGGGGCAACGACCGAGGATCACATTTTCGTCACCGTGACATAAATGATCAAGGCGATTCCTCTTGGGAATCCGGTGTTCCAGGTTCGGTTCGGTGCGTTGCGCTGGCGACGAGGTGCGCCGGGTCGCGGGTCAGGGACAGGGCGACGTGGTCGTAGAGCTGGGTGATCGCGGCCGAGGAGTGGCCGAGGGCGTCGCGACGGTCCTCCAAGGCCGCTCCCCTTTCCCGGGCGATGGTGTTGAAGGCGTGCCGCATCGAGTGCGGGGTGATTCGCTGGGGCATCGGCACCCCGGCCTTGGCTGCCAGGGCCTGTATGAGCCGGTAAACCTGGTGGCGGTTGACGCGCGCGCCGTGCCGGGTAACCAGCAGTGCGGACGTGTCGGCGCCGGACGGGCGGGCCTGCAGGTAGGCGTCGAGCACGGGGGCCAGCGGGGCCGGGATTGGTCGGGTGCGGACCTTGCCGCCCTTCATCCGCACGGTCAGCACTCGAAGTCCGTCGCGCTGCCCGAGATCGGCCAGGTCGGCGTTGCACAGTTCGGAGACCCGGATACCAAGGTCGATCAGCAGCATCATGGCAAGAGCCGCTGCCTGCGGGCCGAGGGTGCGGTGCGGGTAGCCGCGGCTGCTGGTCAGCATCTGCGCCGCCTGTTGTTCGGAGACGCTGGCTGTCGTCGAATGCCGGCGGTCGTAGCGCGGGCGGGCGGCATCGCGGGCGGGATTGGCGTCGATCGCCCCGGCTCGCACTAGGAAGGTGTACCAGCTGGAGACCGCGGCGAGCTTGCGCGCCCGTGTCGAGGCGGCGAAAGGGCGCCCGGTGCGGGGGTTGGTCGCGGCGGCGAGTTGGGCCGCGTACATCTGCACCTCGGGCAGCCGCATCGTCAGTGGGTCGAGGTCACGCTGGGTGCACCACGCCAGGTACTCACGCAGATCGCGCGCGTAGGCGGCGCGGGTGTCCGCGGAGTCGGCGAACGAGCCCAGCCAAGCCGAGAGCAACGCGGTGAGGGTGTGGCCGGTCCGAGTGCTCGCGGCAAGCAGTTCCGTTTGCACCCACACCGGCCGTACTCCGGCACCAGACCCCGAAATGATCTCCATGCGCCAACCTTACCGCACATAAGCGCGATTATGCGCGGTGGCTCCCCGACGGTTCTCCTCATCGAATTTTCATTTCGTTTGGTTTATAACGTTATTTAAACCGTGCGACGTAATTGGCGTTGGGAAGTGTGGAGGTGCCGAAGCTTGCGGGGCGCAACGGCGCCGCGCTACACCTCGCGAACCCCACGTCAACCGCTCCCCTGTGACCCGCTTGCCAAGGGGTGGCGGTCATTTGGGGCGGGTAACTCGGCCGAGGCCGGGAGGGCGGATCGCGGTCCGGCCTGTGATGGCCTCCGGGTTAAAGTCCTGTGTGGTTTGCGGGTACCGGAGGTGGGAGTTGGCGGGGAACCGGCCGAGCGCGCAGGAGTTGGCTGCGGCGGAAGGGGCGAGGATTCCGGATGTCCTCTCCCCCGGTTCGCGGGTACTGTTCTGCGGGATCAATCCGGGCCTGTGGTCGGGTGCCACGGGTTTCCACTTCGCGCGGCCGGGCAACCGGTTCTGGCTGGCGTTGCACGCCGCTGGGTTCACCCCGCGTCTGCTGCGGCCGGACGAGCAGGCGGAGTTGCCTGGTTTCGGGTTGGGCATCACCAATTTCGTGGCGCGGGCCAGCGCACGGGCGGCGGAGCTCTCCGACGAGGAGTTGCGGGCCGGTGGGTTGGCGCTGGCGGAGAAGGTGCGGCGGTTTCGGCCGGAATGGGTGGCCGTGGTGGGAATCACTGCTTACCGGGTGGCTTTCGGTGAGAGGCGGGCGACGGTGGGTCGGCAGGACCGGCGAATCGAGGGGGCCGGGGTGTGGGTGTTGCCGAATCCCAGCGGGCTCAACGCGCATTGGACGGCAGGCACCCTGGCCGCGGAGTTCCGCCAGTTACGGCAGATCGCGATAGGCGACGAGGTGCCGCAGCAGGGTCTTGGCGGTAGCGGCGGCTGACCCGGATCGGGCCGCCGGCGTGGCGTTGTCGCAGACGATGCTGGCAGCACTGGGTTTTCCGGAAACTTAGCGAATCTTGATTACGCCGCATGGCCGTGTTGACACCGGGCGTGATCGCGGGACGAGAGCTAGGGAACACAGGGGTGTGCTTTATCTGTCCGTTACCGGTAGGGTCTGATCCGCCGGTGCAGGAAGCCCCTGATCCGGTGACATTGGCCGTTTGCCCCCCGCAGAGTCGATACGGATGACTATTCAAGACGACCTTGCTCGACCGTGGTTCCAGCCCGTGGCCCCGTCGGAAGACCAGCAATCGAGACTGGATCCGGGACCGCCGACTACCCGCATCGTGGGCCAGCTGCCCCTGGACGAGGTGGTCGTCCCGGCCCGCCCGGCGGTGCTACCACCACCAATGGCCAACGCCCCGTCGCGGGTCGAGGTCACCCAGCCCTACATTCCCGCGATTCGCGATGAGCAGCCCGAGTTCGCCAAGCGGCTCAACCCCGACCCGTCGGCTTCGGTAGGGGCGCCCACCGTGCGGACCAAGCCGGTCGCTCCAGCTGCGCCGGTGAAGCCGGTGAAGCCGGTGAAGCCGGTGAAGAAGCGCAGCCTGGTTCGCCGGGTGGTGCGTCGCATCATCGGTCCTGATCTGCTGCGCAAGGATCCGCCGAAGAAGAAGCGGTAGTAGCGGAGCGAGAAGGCGGTGGCCTTGGCACTGGCGCAGACCTGCATCCTGCGCTGGCGCCAAGGCCACTGTTGTTCGCTGGCCGTGTTCCCGGCCGTGAGGTCAGGTCCCGGTGGTAGTCAGGCCGTTGATGGTGCGGCCACTAAGGCTGGTTTCGGGGGTCAGCCGATCACCCTCTTCGGCGCGGCTGCCGCGTCATCCGCGAAACACGGGAAACCGGTGTTTGGTATCGGTTGCTGGAAACGATCCGGCAATATGGC
>NZ_JBSFLZ010000183.1:0-9907 GCF_053599315.1 Saccharopolyspora sp. NPDC000995 | reverse complement strand
GGGCGTTTTCGGCGGTGATGGCCCGTTCGGTGTTGAGGGTGCCGGGCATACCGGTGTCGGAGGCGAGGAACCCGCAGCCCTTTTTTCAAGTCCTCAAAGTCGATGGCGATGCTCAGGTGCGGACGCTGCCCACCGGCACGCGGAACCCTGTCATGATCCAGCGCCAGGTCCAGGATCGCGGTGAAGCCGTCGGCGTTGCGCTGCCCCACCGTGCGCGGATCCTTCTCCGTTGGTTTCGGGCCGGGGGCTGCCAGCGGCTCCATTAGCGCGGCGAATTTCGCCCCGGTTTCGCGGTCGAGGCGGGCTTTGATGACGGTCATCCCGTCCCGGGTTCAACAGCGGTGTCATACACACATTCTCCCGCATTCGAACCCCTGTTCGCACGTGCTTTATGGGCGCTTGATCAGTCGTGGAATCCCGAAAACCATGATTCAGCCCGACAACAAGACGTAGGACGTAGGATGTCCAAACGCTTTCGGGTCCGACCGGAGCCGACAAATGCCGCCGGGCGAATGGATCGGACGCCCAGTTCGACTGCCGGGGGCCCCCGGAAGCAGTACGCTCGTAGCCGCGCAATGTCGTTTCGCCCAACCATTCGGCGGGAGTTCGCGGAACCGGCAGCACGGGACCCCCGTCGGTGGCTCGGGACGCGGTGCCGGGAGCCGACATGAGCAGGTTGACGCAACCGACCAAACCCGAGAGCAAGCTGTTCCGGAGGATCCGCGACCAGGCGGACGAGGCGGACCAGCGATTCCGCCTGGCTCCGGGGTTGCGGCGGCAGATCAGCAAGGTCTTCCCGTCGAACTGGTCGTTCCTGCTCGGCGAGCTCGCGCTCTACAGCTTCGTCATCCTGGTGCTCACCGGCACTTACCTCGCCTGGTTCTTCGACCCGTCGATGACCGAGGTGACCTACAACGGCGTCTTCAACAACCTGCGTGGCGTGACGATGTCGCGGGCGTTCGAGAGCACGCTCGACATCTCCTTCGACGTCCGCGGCGGGCTGTTCGCGCGCCAGCTGCACCACTGGGCCGCGCTGATCTTCATGGCCTCGATCGTGGCGCACATGTTCCGGATCTTCTTCACCGGCGCGTTCCGCCGCCCGCGCGAGGTGAACTGGACCATCGGCATCGTGCTGTTCTTCCTGGGCATGTTCGAGGGCTTCATCGGCTACTCGCTGCCCGATGACCTGCTGTCAGGCACCGGGCTGCGGATCGCTTCCGGCATCGTGCTCTCGGTTCCTGTCATCGGCACCTGGCTGCAGTGGATACTCTTCGGCGGCGAATTCCCCGGAACCGAGATCATCCCGCGGTTCTACATTTTCCACGTGTTCCTGCTGCCCGGCCTCATCCTCGGCCTGGTGGCGGCGCACCTGGCGATCGTCTGGTACCAGAAGCACACGCAGTACCCCGGCACGAAGCGCACCGAGTCCAATGTGGAGGGCGTGCGGATCATGCCTGCGTTCGCGGTCAAGAGCACCGGGCTGTTCCTGATCGTCACCGGCGTCCTGGCGATCATGAGCGGCATCTTCCAGATCAACGCGATCTGGAACTTCGGCCCTTACGTGGCCTCGATGATCTCGGCGGCCTCCCAGCCCGACTGGTACATGATCTGGACGGACGGCATGGGGCGATTGTGGCCGCCGTGGGAGGTATACCTGGGCCCATACATGATTCCGGCGGTGTTCTTCCCCCTCGTCATCGGGCTGGGCCTGGTGTTCACCGTCGCGATCATCTACCCGTTGCTGGAGCGCAAGCTCAGCGGCGACACCGCGCACCACAACCTGCTGCAGCGACCGCGCGACGCGCCGGTGCGGACCGCGCTGGGCATGATGGCCATCACGTTTTTCCTGGTGGTGCTGCTGTCCGGGGCGAACGACATCATCGCCTTCCAGTTCGGGTTGTCGCTGAACATGACCACCTGGGCGGGCCGGATCGGCGTGCTGCTCGCGCCGCCGATCGCCTACTACGTGACCTACCGGATCTGCCTGGGCCTGCAACGCGCCGACCGCGAGGTACTGGAGCACGGTGTGGAGACCGGCATCATCAAGCGCCTACCGCACGGCGAGTTCATCGAGGTCCACCAGCCACTCGGCCCCGTCAACGAACACGGCCACCCAAAGCCGCCGCTGCCGTACCAGGGCACCCCGGTGCCGAAGAAGATGAACCAACTCGGTGCCGCAGGCCGTTCGGTGCCCGGTAGCCTGCTGATACCAGATCCGCGCGAAGAGACCGAGGCGCTCGACTCCGCCCGCCGCCGGGAGACCGAGCAGGAGCGCGGTGCCGGGGAGGTCGAGGTCCGTTCGGGCCGCCCGCAGCCGCCCGAACGGTGATCGGCGCCGTCCCGGCCGTTGCCGTAGGGTGCGCGCGTGTCCAATCGGGAACTGGTGGTGCTCGGTACGGCGAGCCAAGCTCCGACGCGGTCTCGCAATCACAACGGCTACCTGCTGCGCTGGGACGGAACCGGCTTCCTCTTCGATCCCGGCGAAGGCGCTCAGCGCCAGATGATCCACGCGGGGGTCAGCGCGCACGACATCGACCGGATCTGCATCAGCCACTTCCACGGCGACCACTGCCTGGGGGTGCCGGGAGTGGTCCAGCGGCTATCGCTGGACCGGCTGCCGCGGCCGGTGCACGCGCACTACCCGGCCAGCGGCGCCGGTTTCTTCCGCAACCTTCGTTACGCCTCAGCGTTCGACGAGGTCGTCGACCTGCAGGAGCGGCCGATCGAGCAGGAGGGCACGATCGCCACCGGCCCGTTCGGCAGGCTCGATGCGGTGCGGCTGGACCACCGCATCGAGACGTTCGGTTACCGGCTGGTGGAGCCGGACAGCCGGCGCATGGCACCCGAGCGGTTGGCCGAGTTGGGAGTGCGCGGGGCCGCCATCGGGAAGCTCCAGCGGGAGCGCACGCTCCGCTTGGACGGCGGCCGCCTGGTGGCGCTGGAGGAGGTCAGCGAGCCGCGCCCCGGGCAGCGGTTCGGGTTTGTGATGGACACCCGGCTGTGCGATGGCGTGTTCACCGTCGCCGACGGCGCCGATCTGCTGGTGATCGAGTCCACGTTCCTGGACGAGGATGCGCGGCTGGCCGACGAGTACCACCACCTCACCGCCGCCCAGGCGGCCCGGGTCGCTGCCGAGTGCGGTGTGCGCTGCCTGGTGCTGACGCACTTCTCGCAGCGTTACTCGGACCCGCAGCGCTTCCACGACGAGGCCGCGGCGGTCTTCAACGGCCTGGTGGTCGTGGCCGAAGACTTGCAGCGGGTCCCGGTGCCGCGGCGCCGTTGAGGCGTGTCGATATGCTGCTGGGCGGGCGGTCATCGCGTGAAAGGCAGGTTCCTTGGTTCGGCAACCGATCCCGGTGGTCATCGTCGCGGGGTTCCTCGGCGCCGGGAAGACCAGCCTGCTGAACCACCTGCTGCGCAACCCGCAGGGCACCAGGATCGGCGTCGTGGTCAACGACTTCGGGAAGATCAACATAGATGCGCTGAGCGTCGCGGGCCAGGTCGACTCCACCGTCTCGCTGGGCAACGGCTGCCTGTGCTGCGCCGTCGACGCCCGCGGGCTCGACGAACTGCTGGTCAAGCTCGCACGGCCCGGCAGTGACATCGACGTGATCGTGATCGAGTCTAGCGGGCTGGCCGACCCGCGTGGCATGGTCCGGCTGCTGCTGAACAGCACGAACCCCCGCCTCGACTACGGGGGGTTGGTCGAGGTGGTCGACGCCGCGGAGTTCGACACCACCCGGCGGCGGCACCCCGAGATCGACCAGCACCTGCGCTTCGCCGATCTGGTGCTGCTGAACAAGATCGATCGCGTCGACGAGTCCGACCAGCGGCGGCTGGCGGAACTGGTGGGCGGGCTCGCCGACGGGAAGCCGGTCCTGCCGACCGACCACGGCCGCGTCGACCCGACGTTGCTGTTCGACCGCGCAGCGGTCCGGGAACGGCACACCGCGCGCCAGCTGTCCTTCGACGAACTGCTGGCCGAGCCGGCCGATGACTGCCACGAGCACCCGCACGCCGCGTACGAGAGCGTGGAGTTCACGGCCGGCAGCCCGGTGGATCCGCGGGCGCTGATGCGGTTCCTGGACGACCGCCCGGCCGGGATCTACCGGATGAAGGGCCAGGTCCACTTCGGCGCGCCAGGGCGCGGGCTGAAGTTCACCCTGCACACCGTCGGCGACTTCCTGCGCTTCCACCGCACGCGCTGGCGCCGAAACGAGCCGCGGCGGACCAAACTCGTGGTGATCGGCTCAGGCCTCGACCAAGATCGGGTGCGCAGCGGGCTGACCGCTTGCCTGGGCGAACCGGACCGGTCCGACGAGCACAGCATGCTGGACGTGCTGAAGTACCTGCACTCCTGACCTTGCGGAAGCGGGCTCGCGCGGGCAACCTACGGACGATCAGGACGCGACACGGGCAGGGGCGGCCATGCGGGGCTATCCAGGGCAGGATCGAGCCCAGGCCGAGTTGTTCGCGAGCTTGGCCGGGGTGGACCACAGCCGCGCCAATCCTGCCCGCATGTACGACTACTACCTGGGCGGATCGCACATCTTCGCCGCGGACCGCGAGGCCGCCGACCGGGTGCTGGCGATGCTGCCGGAGACCCGCACGTTCGCCCAGGAGAACCGGGCGTTCCTGCAGCGCGCGGTGCGGAACCTCGTCGAAGAGGCGGGCATCAGCCAGTTCCTCGACCTCGGTTCCGGCATCCCGACCGTCGGCAACGTGCACGAGATCGCCCAGGGCCTGGATCCCGCGGCGCGGGTCGTCTACGTCGACCACGAGCCGGTGGCGGTCGCCCAGTCGCAGCGGATGCTCGCGGGCAACGACCTGGCCACCATAATCCGGGCGGACCTGCGGCACCCGGACCTCGTTCTGGGCCACCCAGACACCCGGCTGTTGCTTGACTTCCCCTGGCCGGTAGCGGTGCTGATGGTGTTCCCGTTCATACCGGATGCCGACGACCCGACCGGGATCATCGACAGCTACCGGCGGGTGTGCGCGCCTGGCAGCTACCTGGCGCTGTCGCACAGCCTGACGCCGGAGTACTGGCCGGGCGAGGTCGTGGAGGCCATCGAGCTATACCAGTCCAGCACGCACCCGTTGCACCTACGCAACCCGGAGCAGGTCGCGGGCCTGTTCGGCGGCTACGAGCTGGTCGAGCCGGGCCTGGTGTTCACCTCGGCCTGGCGGCCCGACCGGCCGGTCACCGACGAGCAGGCGCGGGAGAGCCGCGCGGTGGCCGGGGTAGGCGTGCTGCCCAGATAGCGTCCACTGGGGATCTGATGCCGGATCCCGGCGGCGGTCGTACCGTGGCGCAGACCGGTTCCGACTCGCCGACAGGAGCTACCGAATGTCCAGCGCCGAGGTGCTCGTCGATGCGTTCAGCCGAATCCGCGAAGTGGTGCACGAGACCATCTCTGGCCTGGCTCCCGACCAGCTGGCGTACCGGGTCGATCCGGAGGCGAACTCCATCGCCTGGCTGGTGTGGCACCTGACCCGGGTGCAGGACGACCACGTCTCGGACGTCGCCGAGGTGGCGCAGGTCTGGACCGCGCAGGACTGGCTGGGGCGCTTCGGGTTGCCGTTCGCGCACGAGGACATCGGTTACGGCCACGACCCCGACGAGGTCGGCGAGGTGCGCGTCGACTCCGGCGAGCTGCTGACCGGCTACCACGACGCCGTCCACGCGCAGACGGTGGCCTTCGTCTCGGAGTTGACCGACGACGACCTCGCCGAGGTCGCGGACGTCGGGTGGACTCCCCCGGTCACCGTCGGTGTGCGGCTGGTGAGCGTGATCGCCGACGACCTCCAGCACGCCGGCCAGGCCGCCTTCATCCGCGGCATCGTCCAACGCACCAGATAGCCGTTGGCACCGGGCCAGCGTGGTGGCGGACAATCGCGGCATGACCGAGCGCAAGCCACCCGGTGTCACGTTCGAATCATGGATCGACAAGCAGATCCGCACCGCCCAGGAACGCGGTGACTTCGACGACCTGCCCGGCGCGGGCAAGCCGCTGCCCGGCGCGGGCACACCGCTCGACGACCAGTGGTGGGTCAAGGAGTACATCCGCCGCGAGGGGCTGCCCGGCGATGCCCTGCTGCCCACCCCACTGCAGTTGCGCAAGGAGGTCGAGCGGCTGCCTGAAACCGTTCGCGACCTGACTACCGAGCAGGCCGTCCGCGACGTGGCAGCGGACCTGAGCCGCCGCATCGTCGAATACCTCCGCGCACCAGCCGGACCGCAGGTGGCCGTCGGACCGGTTAACGTCGACGACGTGGTGGCCCGGTGGCGCGCCGACCGGCCGGAGCCGCAGCGGCGCGCAGCATCCGCACCGAACGAGCCCGCACCGCGGAAAACCCCTTGGTGGCAACGCTTTCGCCGCTGATCCGGCCAGCCGTTTCCCACCTTTTGAACGGCTTTGACGGATGTTGTCGACGGTGCTTTGATCAATGCCATGACGCCGGGACCGCTGCTCGTGCAGCGCGCGCACATCGACCTGTTGTGGGTCGCTTCCGCGGCTTGTCCGCGCACTTGAGATCTCCTGCCCCGGCGTTGTCCCGCTGCTCGTCCGAGCCACCTGCCGCCGGGTTGTCCTCTCCTCGCCGGTGACCTGCCGCCCGAGGTGCTGTTGTTCGCATCGGTGTCGGTGGACCCCGGCATCGCGATGAGACGGAGACCTGTGCCATGACGCTGGAAGCTGCTTTCCGGGAGCCGGTGGGTCCGGAGTCCGAGGAGGCGCGTCCACTGGAAGGCGGCGCGGTGATCGAGGTGACCGCCCGGTTCGTCGTTGCGCAACGAGATCTCGCCACGCTGGAACGCGATTTCGCCCGGAAGCTGCGCTCCTTGGCGGACGTCCCCAGCCAGTCCACTGTGGAGATCCAGACCAGGCCGGAGGCGCCGCGGTTGCGGTCGCTGCCCGCTCCGACGGAGTCCGCCCTGCGCATCCTGGTCGCCCCGCGCCGGGTGGTGCGGGGCGACGGGACGAACATCGACTTCACGCGGCTGGAGTTCGACCTGCTGCTGTTCCTGTGCGAGAACCCAGGCCGGGTGCACCGGCGCGGATCGCTGCTCAACGCCGTCTGGCACCTGAACAGCACGCCGAGCACCCGCACGGTGGACGTGCACGTTCGTCGGATCCGCGGCAAGCTCGGGCCGGACCTGGACCTGATCACCACGGTTCGCGGAGTCGGCTACCGGATGGATCGCCCTGCGGACGTCCACATCGAACCCGACCCCTACGCGTCCTGAGCCCGCGACAGCTTCCGGCGACGTATCGGGCGTCGCGCCCGTGGGTAGCCGGAGGGGCATGCCGAAGCGCAAGCGCGAGGACTACGAGCGAGGGCTGCCGGGCTACCACGACCCGATGGCCGGCTTCGCCGGAGCGCCCTATGCGCGCAGCGCCTTGACCCTGCGGCTCTGGCTGGCAGGTTTCGGCCTGGTGTTCTGCACGGGTGCGGCCGTGCTGGTGTTCCTGTTCGTGCCGGAACTGGCCTGGCTGGGGTGGGCGCTGATCGTGCTGGCCGTGACCGCCCTCGTCGACTTCGGCTGGGTCGCCCACCGCAAGCGCCGCGGCGAACCCGGCTGATCCAGCTCGGCAAGAGTATTGACAAGCTTGTGCAAGCTTGGCTAACCATTTGCGCGCCCCGGTAGCCCGGCAGGGAATCTGCGATGGAGCGGAGAAGCGATGGAGCGGAGAAGCGATGGCGCCGAGCTTGACAAATGTCGCCAAGCGGGCCAACGTCGCGCCGTCTACCGCCTCCCGCGCGTTCAGCGCCCCCGTCGACTCGGCCCGGAAACCTTGCGCAAGGTCCTCGCCGCCGCGCAGGAGATCGGCTACGACCCCACCACTGGCAAGCAGGCCGAGCCGACGCCCGCGCGAGACACTGCCACGGTAGCGATCGTGCTGCCGGACATCGCGAACCCGGTGTTCGGCTCCTTCGTGAAGGCCGCGCAGGATGAGGTCCGCCGCGGCAATCAGACCCTGGTGCTGCTCGACACTGATTTCGACCCGGAGCGGGAAGCGAGGCGATCGCCCAATTGCGGACCAAGGCCGCCGCTATCGTGATGTGCTCGCCCCGGCCGGACGCCGAGGAGATCGTCGGGCTCTGCGACCGGATTCCGGTCCTGCTCGTCAACCGGGACGCCGAGCGCACCGACTGCCTCCACTCCGATGCTGCCGACGGACTTCGGCAGACGATCGACTACCTCGCCGCGCTCGGCCACGCCCGGATCGCCTACGTGCCGGGCTCGGAGCACTCCTGGTCCAACGCCCGCCGGGTCGCCCTGGCCGGCGCGCTGGCCGCCGAAGCCGGGCTCGACCTGGTGGTCCTCGGCTGGCAGGCCGAGACGGTGGCGGGCGGGACCGCCGCGGCGGCGAGCGTGGTGGCGTCCGGGGCGTCGGCGGTGATCACGCACAACGACCTCGTCGCCTTCGGCGTCGTCAAAGGCGCCCGCGCTCGACGCCTACACCGACACCGCACTGCCCCGGGTCTGGCGGGCGCAGCACTTCTCGTGGTGGATGACGTCGATGCTGCACCGCATGCCGGAGGCCAGCGGCTTCGACCTGAACCGGCAGATCGCTGAGCTTGACACAATCACCCGCTCCCGCGCGGGGCGCACGCTGCTCGCCGAGAACTACGTCGGCTCTCCGTTCGACTGACCCCCGGACGACGAACCGTCCCCGGGCCCAAAAACCCAAGGGGCAGTTGCGTTTCCGACGTCAGAACGGCTACTTCGACCAGGTGACCGCACTGTTGTTGGCCACCGGGCGGTTCCCGCTGCTCGCCGATATGCACAGCCGCGCCGTCGAAGACATCGACGGCGTTTTCGTACGCGCCCTGGCGCGCAATCTGGACGGCCTCCACGCCAGGCCGCAACGCGGCTCCGATTCGGGGCAGCGATGTCCCTGACCGCTCGCCCGACGAGGAGATCGATCCGAGCGCGGAGGAATCCGCAACGGAACCTCTACCCTGCCCGCATGGGTTCTTCCAGTGAGCGCGCTCAGCTACCCATCCCGGCCGATACCACTGACCTGCACTGCGGACCGCCGCTGCACGACGCTTGTGCCCTGCTGCGGGCATTGGTCGGCGTGTGGCGCGGGGGCGGTGAGGTCGACTACCCGAGCATCGAGGGCCCGTACCGGTTCGGGCAGCAGGTCACGATTTCGCACGACGGCCGGCCGTTCCTGCGCCACGAGGCGCGAGCCTGGCTGCTCGACGCCGAGGGCGACGTCCTGCGCCCGGCGGCGTGGGAAACCGGCTGGTGGCGTCCGCAGCCCGACGGGCGCCTGGAACTGCTGATCAGCCACTGCACCGGAATCCTGGAGCTGTTCTACGGCGCGGTGCACCCGCAGCGCTGGGATCTGGCCACCGACACCGTGGTCCGTGCCGCAACCGCGAAGGACGTCGAGGCCGCAGCGCGCAGCTACGCGCTCGACGACGACGGCATCCTCCACTACGCCGAGAGCCGCGCCATGGTCGGCCTGCCCTTGACTCCGCACGTCATCGCCCGGTTGCACCTCAGCTGACCTGATCGTCACGCCCGGGGCTCGCGGAATGCCGCGGCTCACGTTCCCCACCTGGCGGAAAGACGGCTCGAATAAACACAGCTATGCTGAATATATGAGTCGCGATGATCCCGCTGCCGAAGACACCGCCGGGATCGCTCAGGCAGCCACCGAGGTCAGGACGGGCGTGATGCGCCTGGCGCGTCGGCTGCGCGCCGAGCGCGATCCCGGCGAGCTGACCCTGGGGCGTCTGGCGGTGCTGGGCCGCTTGGAGCGCGACGGTCCGGCGACCGCCAGCGCACTAGCCCTTCATCAAGCGTGTCGGGTGGGTAGATCCGGCCTGAGGTAAGGCAAAGGCCTTATCCTGCTTGGGTTTGCGACTCCAACGCATCCCAAGAGGA
>NZ_JBSFLZ010000182.1:0-10053 GCF_053599315.1 Saccharopolyspora sp. NPDC000995 | reverse complement strand
ATCCTGGAGGCCGACGGTATTGCCACCCGCGTGGTGTCGATGCCTTGCGTCGAGTGGTTCGACGCGCAGGACGAGGCCTACCGCGAGCAGGTGCTGCCCAAGGGCGTCCGCGCCCGCGTGATCGTCGAGGCCGGCATCGCCCAGCCGTGGTACCGCTTCGCCCGCGACCACGGCGAGATCGTCTCGATCGAGCACTTCGGCGCCTCCGCGGACTACAAGATCCTGTTCAAGGAGTTCGGCATCACCGTCGACGCCGTGGTGGCGGCGGCACGGAGGAGCGTGATCGCCGCGCGGTGATCTGACCCGCCGGGCGATAGGCCGAAGAAGGTCAACGCCGGGAAGGGGGCGGCACGTGGCCGCGGTGGACCTGAGAATCCCGGTCGTGCCCCACACGACCGACATGTCGACTCGCCCCGACACCCCCTACCTTGGTGGACCGCTTCGGACGCGTCGCCACGGACCTGTGGGTGTCGCTGATCGACAAGTGCAATCTGCGCTGCACGTACTGCATGCCCACCGAGGGCCTGCCGTGGCTGAAGCGGGCCGAGTTGCTCGACACCGAGGAGATGGTCCGGTTGATCCGGATCGCGGTGGAAACCCTCGGGGTCACCAACGTGCGGTTCACCGGGGTGAGCCGCTGCCGCGCCACGACCTCGTTGACATCGTGTCCGCGACCGCGCAGCTCCCCAGCCGTCCTCGGACGTCGTTGACCACCAACGGGATCAACCTCGGCTGCTACGCCGCCGACCTGCGGCGCGGCGGGCTGAACCGGGTCAACGTCTCGCTGGACACGCTGGACCCCGGCGTGTTCCGGGAATTGGCCCGCCGCGACCGGTTCGACGACGTGCTGGCGGGGCTGGCGGCGGCCAAGGCCGCCGGGCTGGAGCCGGTCAAGGTCAACACGGTGCTGATGCGCGGGCTCGACGAGCACGAGGCCTGCGAACTGCTGCGGTACTGCATCGAGCACGACTACCACCTGCGGTTCATCGAGCAGATGCCGCTGGCCCCGCAGCACGGCTGGGACCGGAGCCAGATGGTCACCGCGAACGAGATCCTGCAGATGCTGGGCACGGAGTTCACGCTGGCCCCGTACACCGCCGAGCGCGGCTCGGATCCGGCGGAGCGGTGGCAGGTCGACTGCGGCCCGGCGACGGTGGGTGATCGGTTCGGTGACCCGCCCGTTCTGCGCGGCCTGCGACCGGACCTGGCTGACCGCCGACGGCCAGCTGCGGTCGTGCCTGTTCTCGACCATCGAGACCGACCTGCGCGGGCCGATGCGGGCCGGGGCCGACGACGCGGAGCTGGTGCTGTTGTGGCAGGAGACGATGTGGGCCAAGGCCGCGAGACCCGGTGTCGACGGCGACGGGTTCACCCAGCCCTCGCGCCCCATGAGCGCCATCGGAGGATTAAGGGATGACCGCTGTGCACGAGCACGTCGGCGTCGGACGTCATCGACGCGGTGCTCGGCCGCCACGGCGAGCAGCTCGCGAAGGTCATCCCCGCGTGCAGCTTCCTGCTCAACGGCGTCGCCGTGCGGGACCGGTCCGTCGAGGTCGCCGACGGCGCCGAGTTCGACGTGTTGCCGCCCGTCGCCGGGGATGGCAAAGCCCGTGGACAGTCGTCTCTGGACCGGAACGTTCGCAGGGCTCCGCCTCCGCCAACACGTGCGCGGTGATGGGGTGGGTGCACAAGTCGAAAGCTGACGGACGGATCGGCACCGTGACGACTCCGCCTAACACCGCCTGTGTCTCGAACTCTACGGCTCGCGCGCGTTCAATGGAGCTAGCCGCAAGGCCGTGAAGATCAATAACACGCCTAGCAGCCTGGTTCTGGTATGAGAGCACCGACGTCGGTCGCGTGCTGGATGAACTCGGTTGGGGTTTTGAGGCGGATCCCTACCCTGCTGGCTAATTTCTGATCATGCTGCGAGGGCGAGTTCGAGGCGGGTGAGATGGCTGATGCGGGTTCGGTCGAGAGGATGGCCGTTCCACCAGGCATCCAGTCGGATGAGATTGAGAGCGACCGTAACGAGGTGGGTTTTGGCCAGGCCGCGGTAACGGGTGTGGCGTAGGTCGGTGACCGCGATGCCTTGGCGGATGGTGCCCTCGACACCGGCCCGCAGCGCGTATTTGGCTTGCCAGTCCTTGGTTTCCTGGTCGGTGCGGGCGGCGCGTTGAGCCTCGTGGACGGCCCGTCGGATACACGGTGAGCTGACGGCGCCGGGTCCGGGAGGTGGTGCACTGCTCGCGGACTGGACAGGGCCCGCAGGTGGCGGTCGCGAAAGTGATCACGATCGTGTCGGCGCCGCGCTGGGTGGCCGGGTTCCAGGTGGAGCTGGTCTGGCCTTGGGGGGCAGGTGGCCTGCTCGCGGTCGAAATCGATGGTGAACGCGGCCCGGTCGAACCCGGCACCGGCCATGGCCTGGGCGAGTGGTCGGCCAGCACGGGAGTGATCAACGTGATACCGAAATCGGCCAGTGATCCGCCCATCAGCTCGGCCGAGGGGTAGCCGGAGTCCGGATAGTGCTCGCCGGGCAGCAGGCCGCGACGATCCAGCGCCTGGTGGATCGGTTCGGTCATGGCCACGTCCGGGACACTCGCGTCCGTGGTCGCCACGTTCGTGATCAGGTTGAGTCGTGGCACGGTGGCATCGGCCGGCTGGGTGCTGGGGCGTTCGCAGGTCTCGCTGACGTGCACTTTGTAGCCGTTGCAGAAGGTGTCGCGTTTGCCGCCCCACCGGGCATCGGTGTCATACGGCGAGGTCAGGCTCCATCTTCCGGGCGGGAGACCGTCCGTGTCCGCCTCCTGCCGTGTGATCACCTCCCGTCCGTTGCCGGTGATCGTGCGGGTGTAGTTCTGCAGCAGCACCACCCGCAGCACGTCCACGGCAGGCAACTCACGCAGCCAGCCAGGGGCGTTCGGGGACTACACCGCACCCAGCAGCGTGTACCCGTCGGTGCCGTAGGCCAGCGCCAGATCCCGGCGTTTGGCTTCGGAGGTGGGCAGTCGCCAGGAATCCACCCGCGCGGCATACCGCTTTCCCCGCGCCGGCACATCGATCGCCCCGGACAGCCAGTCCGGTGCCGCGACCGCGAGAGCCTCCACCCCCGCCGACGGGGCACCTTCATCCCCTCGTCATCGGCACCGTCAACAGCGCGGTCATCGGCACACATCTCGGCGGCGAACAGCTTGGCCTCGTGTTCGGCCTCGCGGTGGTCGCGCTACGGAGCCCGTCAGCGGGCACGTCGGGCCAGTCGCTCCGGATCGAGGATGAGCACGCTCTTGCCTTCGAGCCGCAGCCAGCCGCGGTGCGCGAAGTCGGCCAGCGCCTTGTTCACGGTCTCCCGCGAGGCGCCGACGTACTGCGCGATCTCTTCCTGCGTCAGATCGTGGGTGACCCGCAGCAGGCCCGCTTCCTGGCTGCCGAACCGCTGCGCGAGCTGCAGCAACGCCTTGGCGACCCGGCCGGGCACGTCGGTTAAGAGCAGGTCCGCCAGCATGCCGTTGGTGCGGCGCAGGCGGCGCGCCACCACCCGCAGCAGCTGCTCGGCGGTCTCCGGGCGTGTGGCGATCCACTGCCACAGCGCCGCGCGGTCCATGCTCAGCGCGCGCACCTCGGTGACCGTGGTCGCCGTCGACGTCCGCGGCCCTGGGTCGAAAATGGACAGCTCGCCGAACATGTCCGACGGCCCCATGATCGCCAGCAGGTTCTCCCTGCCGTCCGGGTACTTGCGCCCGAGCTTGACCTTGCCGGACTGAATGATGTAGAGCCGGTCACCCGGCTCGCCCTCGGCGAAAATCACGTGCCCTCGCGGGAACTCCGACGGTTCCAGCGACTGGATCAGTGCCTCCGCCGCGACCGGCTCAACACCCTGAAACATGCCCGCACGGGCCAACGCTTTGTCCATTGCACTCTTTTCCTGTTCCAGACAGTGAACGGAGGCCTCGTATGCCTTGAATCAGGCCTGAAGGCCGTGCGGCTCGACCAGCCCCAGGAATCGCCAGGGGCGACTGCGACGGCATGGCGCCACTCCGCGCCGTGCTCAGCGCCTGGGCTCGGGCACGGGTGGCGATGTGGAGTGCCTTGCGTGCGCACGCCAAAGCCCGGGCAGGCACTCCTGCCTCAGGTATCCGCAAGTCAGTCGGCACCACATCACGGCGCTTCCAGTTGGCGAGCATGGGGGTGCGTTGTGCTGCGGACAGCCCGTAGCCACGGTCGGGAGCGGACTCGCACCAGTACCGCACGCGCTGCATCGGCACAGGGTCGACGTCACCGCCGCGCTGCAGGCTGTAGTGCTGCCGGACATCCGGCCGGGCACAGTCACGGCAAATCAGCTGTTGGCTCACCCACCACCTCGGCCGTCGACAATTGAGCGGCGACCTCCGGCGGCAGAACCCAATCGCTCAGCTGGCGGCCGCCCCGATTCCATGACTCCAGCACCAGCCGGACGTCACCCGCCAACCGGTGGGGTCCAATCTGTGCCGACCAAGTCTCCGTGCGCCGCCCCGTCCAGACGATCACGAAACGCGCCTGGTTATTCTGATCGTCAATGAACAGATAGTTGTCGCCCTCGTGCCTGAGCACATGTTTTCCCATGACACGGGGAAGTGCGACGGCAAGCACCTTGCTCAGGTGCGGGGTATCAAGACACGGCAGCATCGGCACCGGCCACAGCGTTGCGCCGAAAACCTCAGCAAACTCGGGATCAACGTTCAGAACCGGCGTCCGCCATCCACCATCGAGTACTCCCCTACCGAGCGGTGGGGTTGGGACCGAGATCGGTGTTGCAGTCATGACTCCTCCAAACTGAGAGTTCGGCGAACTGATGGGTTAGAGTGCGCCGGTTATGCGTAGGCGGCACGCGCCCGCGCCAACCAAAATGCGGGCCTTTCCCGAGGGCCCGGCCAGCTCGACGGCAGGCAGAATCTCGGTGTGCTCACGCTGACATTTCTGCGGCTGGTAGTGCTCACCCGGACATCAGGGAAATCGACGTGCGCCGCTGGACCAACTACTAGAACGTCAACCGCGACCGTTCGTCTGGACCAAGACCGCCGACAACCTCCTCGATACCCTTGTCTCATACTGTGGACGAATTAGCGACCCATCACACTAGAGACCAAGAGCTGCTATGAAGAATTTCGCCCGCCGGCGGGATACCGGAACCATTCCGCTGACACCGTCAACGCTAAGAGCGAGTTCCCCTCCGCCTTTCCACTCCACTTCTCGGACGCGACTCAAATTCACCATATAGCTTCGGTGGATGCGCATGAATCCACATCCCGATAATTGATCGTCAAGCTTGTCGATGCCGTCTGTCGCACACCGGAAGCGCCCGAGATCAGTCCTTAGCCAAACGATCCTTCCCGCAGCCTCGGCCAGCGCTACCTCCTCGACAGCAAAAATAACCCGACGGTGCTCGTTGATCCCGACAAGACGTCGCGTCGACCCCATTGCGTCCCTATAATGTTGTCGTCGAGGCCACTCAATTGTCTGATTCTGTCTAGGTACTGATACCCGCTGGCGTGTGTCCATGCTCATCGGCTCCCGGTGTTTTGGGTAGGCAGAAGTTCCGCACCACCATGTGACGACGAGGACTACGAGGCGGCATAGAAGTGCCGGTTGGCGACCTGTCAGTCGGGGATTTCGACCGACCGAGCCTCGACGAAAGCCACCGTTTTCACGCGGTCGAGAGTTCGGTCCTCTACTGGAGGGCCGATGCCCTATTGCCGACGGGCCAGCGCCGGCGGGCCTTGCTGCGATACATCGCCCGGTCAGCCAGCTCTAGCAGCTCGTCGAGCTCGATGCGCAGACGCGATTCCGACACCAGCGCTGGCCGGCACCGTCACCTGCTGCTCGGCAATGTGTATCGGCTCGTCAAATACGGCGGCCAGCCTATGCGCCTCGGCCTCGAGAGCACGCCCGTGTCGCAGGGTGTCGGGAACACCGCCCAGCCAGATCGCGAACTCGTCCCTGGCTAAGCGCACCGGCACCTGACCGGGCAGGGCATGCCGCCGCAGCAAGCAAGCCACCTCGGTGAGCACCAGGTCCCCAAAGCGGTGGCCATACATGTCGTTGATCGACTTGAACGCGTCCAAATCCAGCATCACCACACCCACACAACGCCCGGGCCCAGTGAGGGTGCGCCGAAACTCCCGATGCAGCGCCGCCCGGTTGCCGAGCCCGTTGAGTGGATCGAGGTACAACAGGCGCCGCAGCTGGGCGCCCCACCTCAGTGCCAGCAGGCAGCAGATCGTCGGGGTGGTGGCCGCCCTAGTTGCCACCAACACGGCCGTACTCATCACGACTAGCTCCTTCGCCTGCAACGGGGCGATGCCCCTAGCTGCACCGCGACCGCGCTGCGGGAGCAGCACTGGCGTCTGGTTACACGTGACCGGCTCGTCCACCGATCCGTCCTCGGCCCCGGCGTCCCTAACTGGTGCTTCGGTCAGCCCCAACTACATCGCCGCGCGGTCGACACAGACTGCCAAACGCAGGCAAAACCCACGATGAGAAAATTACTGAGACCATACCTATTCGGACCGGACGACTCGCTGGCCGTGACCGCGCCTCGCGCCTCATCGGTCCCGCTCGGCCCGACCGCCGAACGCTGGCCAGTCTCACCGGGACTAGCCAGGGCCTCGGCGAGCTACCGGCGCCAGCGTTGTAGCTTTTCTAAGGCTGCTGATCTACTGCTGGAGACTGCCGCTGTGCTGGCTGGGCTCGCCGAGTCGCACGATGTAGTTGGTGGCCTCGCTGGATCGGCGACGGCAGCGGCGATACGTCGCCGCCGCGGTGGCCCACTTATGCGACCAGCCGGAAGAACGGCACGGCCTGCGGCATCAGAAGCCCGAACCCAACTCGCTCAAGGTTTGCCCATCGCTGCCAGGCAGACACTCAGACTCAGCAACACCTACGGTTGTGGACGTACTTGTGGACGTACCTGTTCGTCTATTATCTTCCGGCGTCATAGCTAGACGCAGATCACCCGGCGACGGTTGGAGAGTCCCATGGATGGACAGAATCAGCCCATCCCTACCGCTGACGACGATCCGACCTCGCGGCAGCCGAGATCGGTCGCACCTGTGGCGGCAGTGAGCGCTCGCAAGCAGCGAGGCAGACACCAGCAAAACGTCCACTCTGGACGCAGCCAACACGCGCAAAACGTCCACTCTGGACGCAGCCAACGTATCGCAACGGCGCTAGTTCAAGTCCTCGGCCTGGCCGTGTGGTTTTCGGTCTCGGCCGTGGTGCCAGCCTTGCGGGCCGAGTGGGGTATCAGTTCGACCGCCGCAGTGTGGCTGACTGGGGCCGTGCAAGTGGGGTTCGTTGTGGGTGCCGTTGGTTCGGCGATCTTCAACTTGGCGGATCGAGTTCCCCCGCACCTTCTCCTCGCGGCCAGCGCCGCAGCGGCCGCGGTTTGTACCATCCTGCTCTCTTTGTCGGTGAGCAGCATGGTCGGCGCCATTCCGCTACGGTTCCTCACGGGCGTGTTCCTCGCTGGAGTCTACCCAGTCGGCATGAAACTCATGGTGTCGTGGGCCTCTACGGCCGGCCGGGGTCTTTGGCTTGGCGTCCTCCTTGGCGCGTTGACCTTTGGGTCGAATCTGCCCCACCTAATCAGCGGCCTCGAGTCGCTGCCTTGGCGGACCGTGCTGCTCGTTGCTTCAGCGCTCGGCATCGTTGGCGCGGTTATCTCAGTTACCCTCATCCGGCCTGGGCCGCTCCTCAAGGAAGCAGCCTCGACCCCAAGCCCGCGTTATGTCTTGACGATGTTCCGGGAGCACAGACCCCGCCTCTCTAATATCGGATACTTCGGCCATATGTGGGAATTGTATGCACTTTGGACCTGGCTGCCGATTTTTCTCATGAATATTCCGGCCATGTCTTCGTTTTTCCTCTCACCTGGGGTTGTCGCCTTCCTCACCATGGGGCTTGCAGGGGCGATCGGGTGCCTCATTGGCGGTTGGGGAGCCGACAGGTTCGGTCGGGCTCCATCCGCAGTGGCGGCGCTGTTGGTCAGCGGGATGTGCTGCCTTCTTTCGCCGCTCATGTTCACCTTCGGCCCCGTGGTGGTGCTGGTTTTGTGCACCGTATGGGGCGCGTCGGTTATTGCGGACTCCGGCGTCTTCTCCACGGCGTTGAGCGAGACTGCGGACCCTCGGTTCGTTGGTACTGCACTTACAGCGCAGACGGCTATCGGATTCCTTGTAACAGTCGTAAGTATTCAGCTCATTCCGGAAGTTGCTGATTCTGTAGGTTGGCAGTTCGCCTTCCTAGTTCTCGCACCCGGCCCCGTGGTCGGCGCACTCGCGATGCGTTCGTTTGGCACTCGATCTCGTAGCGAACTCGCACCCAACAAGGGATAGTGGACTGGCCACGCGGTAGAGAACTTTACTGCCCAGCGACACCATCACGAGTCAGGTTAGGGTAGACGCGGGTCCGCCGGGGGTGAGCTCATCCTTTTACGAGGCTCAAATGGGAGGGTGGGCGAGCGATGGTTTGTTGGCCTCACTGATGTCGCTGTCTGCTGGGCACGGCGATGGTCCATACAACAACGTTTGATCCATTGTGATACGGACGGATATAACAAGAAGGTACGGTGTTCAGGATGAGCGTGGAGCGTGCTCTCGAGGCACTACGTGATGGTCGCCCGGTCATCGTTCTCGACGACGAAGATCGCGAGAACGAGGGGGACCTTGTCATGGGTGCGCAATTTTCTTCGACGGAATCTGTTGCATTTTTCCTTCGTTATACATCCGGCCTCCTTTGCGTGGCAATCACGCAGGAGATCGCCGATCGACTACGACTGCCGGCGATGGTTGAGGAGAATACGGAGAAACACGGAACAGCTTTCCTGGTCAGTGTTGATTACACCAGAGGAACCACGACGGGAATCAGTGCATATGACCGCGCCGCGACCGCCCGGGCGTTGGCCGATCCCAACGTATTGCCCGGCGACTTGGCTCGGCCGGGCCACATTCTTCCATTGCTCGCCGTAGAAGGCGGCGTATTCAAGAGAGCTGGTCATACCGAGGCAAGTGTCGATTTGTGCAAAATGGCGGGTATCGAGCCAGCTGCACTTCTCTGCGAGCTGGTCTCAAGCGACCGCCGGAAAATGATGGGGCGCACTGATATCCGCGCGTTCGCTTCCGAACATAATATACCGATCGTGTCGATCACGAATCTCCTCAAGCATCGACGCATTTCTGATCATATAATCGAGCGGGCCGGTGAAGCAAAGATCCCTACTAGCTGGGGCGACTTCCATGGTGTTGCGTATCGCTATGTCATCGACGGCACGGAGCACTTGGCATTGGTCCGTGGCGAAATTGGTGACGGGCGGGACGTGCTCGTTCGCGTTCACAGTGAATGTCTGACTGGCGATGTCGTGGGGTCGGAACGTTGCGACTGCGGCGCACAACTCCAATTAGCGCTGCAGACTATCGCCGAAGAGGGCCGAGGTGTCCTAGTCTACCTGCGTGGACACGAGGGGAGGGGGATCGGACTCGCTCACAAGTTGCGTGCGTACCAGCTGCAGGACGGCGGACTGGATACCGTGGATGCCAATATTGCGCTCGGCCTGCCAATCGACAGTCGAGAGTACGGTGTGGGTGCGCAGATTCTCGTAGACCTCGGTGTGCGGAGCGCAATGCTCATGACCAATAACCCCAAAAAGTATACTGGGCTAAAGGGACATAGTCTTACAATCTCCGGAAGGGTCCCGATCAATACACCCCCCACCGCCCGCAATCTCGGATACCTGCGCACCAAGCGTCGACGGCTTGGACATGATATCCACCTAGATTCCGACCTTTCGGAGCCAAGCTGGGGTGCAGACGGTGATCGAGACCGGGAAGTCGGTGGCTGAGTTCGCCCGGAACCTGAGGACGAACGCAGTCACGCTAGCTAGCTGGGTGAACGCGTGGCGGCAGGAGAACGCTGGAATCACTTGCAGGAGTGCAAGGACACGACAGATGAGCAAGAAGGAGGGCCCTGCCATGGGCGGAGATCGTCGAGCGGTGCGGGTGGCGATCGTGGGCGTCGGGAACTGCG
>NZ_JBSFLZ010000181.1:0-10178 GCF_053599315.1 Saccharopolyspora sp. NPDC000995 | reverse complement strand
CGAAGCCCTCATCGCTCTCGTCATGCTCGCCCTCGGCGGCCACCCACCCACCCTCCCCGGACGAACCTGACACCCACGGAAGCAGCAGAAGAGCCAAATATCGTTCGAATTGACCTGTGGGACCGGACGCTCTGACGAACAGCGCGCGGCCCGCCCTGTCAAACCTGACAAGAGTCTTCCTTCACGAGCCCGAGGCAGGCCCGCATCACCCCCACGACCCCTTGACCCCCAGTCAGGTCCCATGTAGACACTCACCTGCGAAAACCGGTAAACCGCAGTACAAAACGCGTCGGTTCAAGGCAGTTCCTTGCAGTTCCATACAACTACGGCACATCCTTCACTCCAGATTCGCTCCTGCTCCTGCCAGTCAGGCCAAGACACAGCGAACGACACACTGTGCGACAGTTCGGCGATCAACTCCTGGCTGCATCCGTCCCAGACAGGTGGTGCTGAGCGCGAACGTCGTTCTATATGAGCGTCCGAAGGTACGAATCCCACGCGTGCTGATCCGAATGCCGGCGCGACGTGCCGGCATCCCGACCAATCCGTTTTCGCTCCCACGACGCAGCTCTCGACACTGGCCGGTGGTGACCAGTTTCTGTTTCTGCGGTCATTCACTCATGGCTATGGCTTGCAGGTCCGGTTGGCACGACGGTGATCATGATGCTCATCGCGCGGCTCCTTGTCAGGTCGTGGTTGTCACTCGTCGAAGATGGCGACCACGCGGGTCCAGCCCGCGGAGGCCGCGTGGATCTTTACGGGAAAGCACGCGATCTCGAAACCGTCGGCAGGCAGCGATTCCAGCCCGTGCAGCTTTTCGAGGTGGCAGTAGCCGATGTCACGTCCCGCGTGGTGTCCTTCCCAAATGATCGACGGGTCCCGCTCGCGGGCGTAGCGCTGTGCGGTGTGCACGAACGAGCGTCCCAGCTCCACGCATCGGTGCCGGTCAGCCGCACCCCGCGCTCAGCGCCGGCGGGCATTCCGAAGGCGTAACGAACATTGCCCTTGCCGTAAACCTCATCCGCCCTGTTCAGAACCGGCGGGCACGGTGGAGGGGGAGGTCGACCGTAGTCGCTCGAGCGGACGCTTTCGCTGCTGTCGAGCATCACGGCATGATGATCGACTGTGCTGTTGCGACTGGCCTACCTGGGCGTGACAAACGCGTTCGCCATGCTGCGCCTGCCGATGAGCGACCGGGACAAGGACGTCGAGATCCTGGCCTTGCGCCATCAGATCACGGTGCTAGAACGTCAACTCGGTCAAGCCAGGGTGCGGTTCACCCCAGCTGATCCAGCGATCATGGCGGCGCTTCTGTACCCGCTGCCAAGGAATCTATTGCGCAGGCTGCGGTTGCTGGTACGCCCGGACACAGTGCTGCGCTGGCACCGCAACCTGGTCACACGCCGTCACGCGACCCTCTCCAAGCCGAAGCGCCCTGGACGACCACGCATCGTTCGCTCTATCCGGGCTTTGGTGCTGCGCCTGGCAAAAGAGAACCCCAGCTGGGGATACCGCCGAATCCACGGCGAACTGCTCGTCCTGGGAGTGAAAGTGGCCCCCTCGACCGTCTGGGAAATCGTGCAGGCAGCCGGGATCGACCCCGCACCTGACCGGAACTCCGACACATGGGCGGACTTCCTGCGTTCCCAGGCCGACGCCTTGCTGGCCTGTGACTTCTTCGAAACCGTCACCCTATCCGGTACGAGGATGTACGTCCTCGCCGTCATCGAACACGCCACCAGGCGGATCCGGATCCTGGACGCCACCGCACACCCGACGGCCGCGTGGGTCACCCAAACCGCAAAGAATCTCGTCATGGACCTCGAAGACGCAGACTGCCGGGCGCGATTCCTGATTCGCGACCTCTTCCGCGAGTTCGCCCGTGAGCATTCCGAACGGCTGTGGAAGCAACTGGTTCTGACTGGCGAGACCGATAGCCCGGTGGCGGACACCCGGCCGCGGCGTGACCTGCTCGCGATCGTCATCTGCGCGGCGGGCGCGGCAGCATCGGTCAAGGCGCCGGCGCTGTTCGGGATGAACATCCACGAGGATGCCGCGTTCTACGGGCCCAACGTCGGCCTGTTCGCGCTGCCCTGGCTAGCCGCCTTCCTGGCCTGGCGCCGTCAGGCCAGGCCAGTGCTGATCGCGGTACTGGCGGCGTTGTTCGGGCTCGGCGCCGTGGCGGCCAATGTCTACCCGCTCGCGGAGGACTCCCAGTCGGTGGTCCTGACCAGCATCCATCTCCCGATCGCCCTGTGGTTCGTGGTCGGTTTAGCCTACGTGGCCGACGATCTGCGCTCCTCGCGCCGACGAATGGACTTCATCCGCTTCACCGGCGAATGGTTCATCTACCTCTCGCTCATCGGCTCCGGCGGCGGTGGGCTGATCGCGTTCATTTTCGGAACCTTCAAAGCCATCGGAATCGTCCCGGAGGAGTTCATCACGCAGTGGGTTCTTCCCTGCGGTGGTGTGGCAGCGGTAGTGGTCGCCGGGTGGCTCGTCGAGGCCAAGCAGAGCGTTATCGAGAACATAGCCCCGGTACTCGCGAGACTGTTCACCCCGCTGTTCACCGTCGTGATGCTGGCGTTCCTCGTCACCCTCGGCTGGACCAACGTCGGCATCGATGTCGAGCGGGAAGCGTTGATCCTGTTCGACCTCCTGCTGGCCGTGGTGCTGGGCTTGCTGCTCTACTCAATCTCAGCCCGCGATCCGCTGGCCCCGTCCGGCCTGTTCGACAAGCTGCAGCTCGCCCTCGTGCTCAGCGCGTTGGCCATCGATGTGCTGGTACTGCTGGCAATCACCGGACGCATCACCGAGTACGGCACCACACCCAACAAGGCGGCCGCGCTCGGCGAGAACGTCATCCTGCTGGCCAATCTCGCCTGGTCCGCATGGCTGGTGGCGGGATTCGTCCGTCGGACCACACCGTTCACGGCGCTCGAGCGCTGGCAGACCGGCTACCTCCCCGTGTACGCCGCGCGGGCCTGGATCGTCGCCCTGGTCTTTCCCCATTGTTCAGCCACCTCTGACCAGGTCCCGGCCAATGACGCCAATAGCGACAACCGGACCGGTTTCGGGGACACGAGTAGCAACACCGCGATCCAACCGAGTCGATCAGGGGCCGTTCCGTTGGTTTCTGCTGTTCCGATCCAGTCACAACTCCCGCTTGGCGGGGTTTCTGTAGGACCCGTGCCGAGCATCGGGCTACGTGCCACCCACGAGCGCGCTCGACGGACCAGCTCACCGAGAAGTAGGTCGGAGCACCGTTAGCGGGAAAAGTGGGGTTATCGGCGTTGCACTAAGCGCGATGGACCATTTGAGGTAATGCGATGTAGCCCAACCGGCTGGTTGGCGTGTTGATGTTGCGGTTGAATGCCGCGTTACGCGTCCCGGGCAAATTCGACTTAAATGTCGCCTGTATCACAATTCGGTTATCATTCTGACGGACTGTCGCTTAGAGTACCTCTCCGGGTTCAGCCAGCGATAAATAGTCGCTGGCTCCGTCTGGGGGGATGGGAATGTCGCCGAGGCTGCTGCTTCTGGGTGCCGGTGATCCGGATTATCGAGGATATTCGCTCGAAGCATTGGCGAGCAATTTCCGGGTAACCCTTCTCGACGCATCCGCCAACGAATGGCAGAGGAGCGTCGTCGACGAGCACGTCGACCTTGCGCATCGCGACCCGGCACTCGTTTCCGACTACGTCGACCGTAACCAGGGTCGCTTTGACGGAATCTTCACCTATGACGAGTTCTCTGTCGAAGCGGCGGCCGAGGCCGGCGCAGACGCTGGCTTGCGCGCTAACCCGGTCGCGACCGCCCGGGCATGCCGGGACAAGGCTGAGATGCGGGCACGGCTGGCGGCCGGCAACGTCCCGTCGGCCCGCAGCGTCCAGGTCGACTCCCGCGACGCGGCGCGGGGTGCAGCCCGGGAAATCGGCTACCCGGTCGTGCTGAAGCCGCAAGCGCTGGCCGGGAGCATCGGCGTGATCCGGGTCGACGCCGACTCCGAACTGGAGGTCGCCTACGACATCGCCAGCAACTCGGGCCACGGGACGTACGGCTCATCCGACAGGCGGCTCCTGGTCGAGGAATACCTCGACGGGCCGGAGATCTCGGTGGAGTGCGTCGTCCAGGACGGCGTTCCCGAGGTCCTGGCCATCACACGCAAGTCTCTCGGGCCAGCACCGTATTTCGAGGAGATCGGGCACGTGGTCGCGCCGGGGGAGCCGGTGACCGCCGACGACTCCACGATCGTCTCGGTGGTCCGGGCCGCGAACTCGGCCGTCGAGATCGCCTGGGGCGCGACCCACACCGAGTTGCGGCTGACCCGCACCGGGCCCCGCGTGGTCGAGATCGGAGCCCGGCCCGGCGGCGACCTGATCCCGCTGCTCGTGCGGCTGGCGACCGGGAGGGACCAGGTCGTCGAGGCCGCCGCCGCGGTGTGCGGGGTGGGCCTGCCGGCCGTGCCCGCAGGCCCCGAAGGGGGCGGGCCGGCGGCCGCTGCGATCCGCTTCATCTACCCGCCGGCGGAGAGCAGGCTGGTGGGCCTGCACCTCGACCCAGAGATCGAGTCCGCTCCCTGGCTGCATGCCTTCACGCGTGAGGTCGAATTCGGAACCGTGCTCCGGACGCCACCCCACGCCTTTCTCGATCGCATCGGATTCGCCGTCGTCCGGGCTGAATCCACCAATCGCTGTCAGCAATATCTCGACGCCGTCGAGAACGGACTGACCGTCAGCTGCAATCGATTGGCCGACGCCGTCTGATCGACCTTCCGAAACGCAGGAAATCCGACTCAGGCCGATGGCGTCCCCGGAGTTGCAATCTCAGCGGGGTGAGTGGTTACGCACTCGCTTATCGAAAAAGCGGAAATAGAGGAAATAAGGAGGACATATGCCCGCAATCGCTACAATCCGGGAGTCGCTGGACTCCATTCGAGCGGCCATCGACGACCACTTCGCGTCCGAGGCGATGCAGTCGCAGATTCCCGATCTACGTCGCAGCTACCAGGAAACCGACTTCGCCGAGATCATCGGATTCACCCCGCCTTGGGTGTTCGACACCGCCCTCCGCGAGGTCGAGGAGCTCTTCGACCGGCAGGCGAACCGGCGCGACATCGTCGTCGCCCAGAGCGGCAACACCCCGCGCAAATACTCCAACCTCGACCGCGACGCGCTCGCGGCCGGCAGCACCGTCGTCCCGGAGTTGTTCGACAGCCGCGCGCTGCGGAGTTACCTCGAGCAGATCGTCGGCGAGACTGTTCTGCCGGTGCCCTACACGCCCGAGGAGTACATCGCCGCGCGGCTGCACCAGGCCGGTGACGTGCACGGATGGCACTGGGACGACTACACCTGGGCGCTCGTCTGGATCTTCAAGATTCCGGACCAGACGATCGGTGGCAGTGTCGACTTCATCGCGCGCGCCCCGTGGGACCGCGAGAATCCGCGGGTCGACGAGCTCGTCGCGAAGGGTCCGGTGGCCAGCCGGCACCCGGGCGTCGGGAACGCGTACCTGCTCAAGGCCGACACTGCGCTGCACCGGGTCGCGCCACTCTCCGAGGACGCCGAGCGAATGATCGTCTGCTACACATTCGCCACCGAGTCGGACCTGACCCGGCCCGTCGACCACTCCAGCATGGAGGACCTGTACCCGGAGGCCCACGAGCGGCACTTCGGATGATCGGAACCCACACCTCGGTCTCCACCGCGGCCGAGTTGCTCCGTCGAGCGAACCTGACCGGTTTGCTCGACGGGCGGCGTCGTGCGTGCCTCAACACGTGGGAACCGTGGCTCACCGGGGAGGCGCTGAACGGTGCCTCCCCGGAGGGGACCGCGGCATCACCGCGCGAGGAGCTGGCCCGGCTGCTGCACACTGGCGTCCACGTCGGGCACGGTTCGATCCGGGACGACGTCGGGCGGGCGCTGGTCGCCGCCGGCCTCGTGACGTCCGACGACGGCATCTACCGCACCGGCCGGTGGCGGCTGAGCGCCTTCGCTGGGCTGCTGATCGCCGCCGACCGCGACTACGGCACCGAGCACGAGGTGCACCTGGGCGAGGACTCGCTGCGGTTCGCCCAGGCCGTCCTCGCCGCGGCACCGCGGGGCACGGTACTCGACGTCGGCTCCGGATCCGGGGTCTCGACGGCGGCCGCCGCGCGGACCGCGGGCTCGGTCCGCGCGATCGACGTCCTCCCGGACGCGGTGGAGGCCACCGGGCTGACCTGCGCGCTCAACCCCGGCGGCGCCGAGGTCACCGCCGAGGTCCGGAACTTCGCGGACATCGACCTTGCCGAGTTCGATCACGTGATCGTGAACCTGCCGGGCGTCCCGGTGCCCGCGGGGATGCCGTACCCGACGGCCGGCAACGGCGGCCCGGATGGACTCGACCTGATCCGGACGTTCTGGAAGCAACTGGCTGCCGGCCCACCGCGGCGGGTGACCATGCGGTTCCAGAGCATGGGCGGCGTTGAACCCGAGGTGCTCAGCGAGCTCAGCGAAGCGTTCCCGCTGCACACGATCTCGATTGGCGTCGACTCCGCGGTGCCGATGCGGCTCCGGGACGCGATCACCGCGGAGCGGATCGCCGCGATTACCGGGGCCGACCCGGACGATGTCGTCGGGCAGCTGTCGGACGCCCGCCGGACCGGCGGCCGAACAACGTATTTCTGCTCGACCATGAACCTCACACCCGGCGGGCCCGAGTTGGACTACGCGGCACCGCTGATGAGGCTCGATCCGGAGGGTCTGTGGCGGCGCGGCCCGCTCCTCTCGATCGACGACGCGGCCGTGTGGACCGAGTACTGCTCGCGACTGCGGCTGATGCCCGACGAGTTCTGGTCGGTCCAGGGCGAGGAGCACGTGCGCACCGTGGGCCGCGACATGCACGTCATCGGCGGCGACCTCGCCGCGGGGAAGTCGCCCGCGGACGTGGCAGGCGCGCACATCCAGGCCGGGCCCGCTGCCCGGGTCGGCCTGGAGCTGGCCATTGTGCTGCTCGCCGAGGTACTCGACGACATCGGGATCCTGCGCTCCCGGTAGATGCAAGGAGTGACGAGTGGTATCAGGCTCAGGCTGGATCGTGCACGACTCGATCGGCGACGTGGACGCCGACGAGTGGAACAACGTCGTCGTCCTGGCGGGGGGCTCGGCCTTCCACAGCCATGAGTGGCTGACGGCGTACGAGACGGCACCACCGGCGCCGGTGTTCCACGCCCGCCACCTCTGCCACCGGACCGACGGGCGCCTCGACGCCGTCGCACCGTTCTACGAGGTGCAGGAGGACCCACACTACGTCGGCTACGGCCCCGACTACGACTTCGACCACCCGATCCTGCACACGCGGATGCTGGTTGGGCACTCGTGGTACTCGTACTTCAACGGGATCTGCTCGCTCGTCGATCCCGCAGAGATCGTCGACGACCTCGTCGGCACCGTCGGTGAGGTCGCGACCGATCTCGGCGTGTCCGTTTTCGGCTTCCCGGGGGTCCCCGAGCCCGACCCACTCGGCCCCGAACTGGAACGACGCGGCTTCAGCCCCGTCTACACCGAGGCGACCAGCGGCGTCGACTTCGCGGGGACGGCGGAGGCGCACCTGGCCACACTGCGGAGCCAGAAGTTCCGCCGGGAGTTCCGCCGGCTGTCCAACAAGGCGAGCCGGTCGGGTGCGCACATCCGGACGACCATCGAGTCCGGCGACGTCGAGCGGTTCGCGAAGCTCGTCGAGGACGTCTGCGCGCGGCACGGCGTCGCGACGATCAACCCGCCGGAGAACCTGTACAGCATCTTCGAGTACCTGCGCGAGTACGTGCACTTCGTGAGCATCTGGCTGGACGACGAGCTGCTCGGCGGCTTCGTCCTGATGCACTTCGAGGACACGCTCTACGCCTGGATCGCGGGCCTCAACTACAACCACCACAAGGAACTCGGCACATACTACGCGCTCTACGCCCAGACCCTGGAGCTCGCCGAACGCCTGGGCGTGAAGCGGATCGAGATGGGTCGCAGTATGTACGGCTTCAAGGTCCGGATGGGGTTCCACCCGCAGCCGCTGGTCAGCTGGTTCTCCGGCGTCGGCCCGGATGGCCGCGAGCTCGTCCGCGAGGGGATTGCCAGCCTGGAGGAGCACTGCCGCACTCGTAGCCGGATCGCGGAGGCGTACGAGACCAACAAGCTGGAGATCCCCGAGGTGTTCGCCGGGCCGCCGCGGTTCGCTGCGGGTGGTGCCTGATGGCGGCGAGACTGCGGGAGCGCCTGTCCTTCTGGCAGACGGCACTGCTGGGCGGGCTGGCCCTTGGCACGATATTCGGTCTGGTCGAAGGCTTCTCGCTGTTCTCGCTCGCCTTCGCCCGTGATCTCGGGATCACCCGCGGCGAGGCGTCCAGCATGTACTCAGTACACCTGCTGTGCAGCACGCTGTCGGCGCCGCTGGTCGGCAGGCTCGTCGACCGGTACGGGCCGGGGCGGGTTGTGCCGATCGGGTTCGTCGTCATCGGGGTGGGGCTGGTCCTCGCGTCGTGGGCGACGGCGCTCTGGCACTTCTACCTCGTGTACGGTCTCGTCCTTGCGTCGGCGACGACCGTGGTGATCGTCGCCGCCCAGGTCATGGTGTCGAACTCGTACCCGACGGAGTTCCGCGGACGAGCACTCGGCCTGGCCTACGCGTGCGTCGGGCTCGGGAACTTCGTGCTGTTCAACCTGCTCGGCCAGGTCATCTCCGAGTCCGGGTGGCGGACCGCCTATCTGGTCGCCGGGGTGGTCGCCGTCGTCGTCGCGCTGGCGTTCTTCCTGCTGCACCGACGGCTGCCCGCGCTGGCCCGGACCGAGGAGTCCGACGAGGCCGCGGCAACCGTCCGGATCGGTGTCGTCCTGGCACGCCCGGCGTTCTGGTTCCTGTTCGTCGCCGCGGGCGCCGCGAGCGTACTCGACTTCGTCGTCTTCCAACACCTCGCGCCGTTCCTGGTGACGTCCGGCTACTCGGAGGCGTCCGCCGGGTTCGTCCTGAGTATCGCGTCGCTGGGCTACATCGCGGGGCAGCTCACCGCCGGGGCGGCGTCGGACCGGTGGGGGCGGGAGCGCACCGGGGTTGCCGCCGGGGTGGCGTACATCGCGCTGCTCGTCGGAGCCGCGCAGTTGCCAGCGCAATGGCTGGTCGCCGTCCTGGCGGCAGGGCTGGGCCTCGTCGTCGGGGGGGTGATCGGTGCCCGCAGCGCGGGCACCGGCGACATATTCGCGGGGCCCGTCCTCGGTCGAGTGTCCGGCCTCGTGCAGGTCGGTAGCGCGCTCGGCGCCGCGGCCGCGACCTGGCTGGGCGGCTTCGCGTTCGACCTCACCGGCGGATACGGGCTGACTTTCGGCATCGCCGCTGTCGCGGCCCTCGTGTGGTGCATGACCTTCATCGCGGCGGCGCCGCGCCGTGGGTCCCGGCTGGGCGTCGAGGCGGCCACCGGCTCGTAGGATCGGGAGATGGCACAGCCTACCGATGCCGCCGAGGTCCGCCCGGTGACCGTCCGCGATCCGGAGGTCATCGCACTGATCGAGGCACTCGACAGCGACTTGGCCGAATCCGAGTACACCGAGAACGAGAGCTTCGGGTACTCGACGCACGAGCTGAAGTCCGGGTCGGTGCACCTGGTCGGGGCGAGCGTCGGAGACCGGCTGGTCGGCATCGGCGGCATCGAGCTCCAGGACGGCGGGTTCGCCGAGCTGAAGCGGTTCTACGTGGCGCCCGGTCTCCGCGGCCACGGACTCGCCGACGCGATCCTCGACGCGCTCGAACGGCACGCCCGCGACCACGGGGCGGTCGTGCTCCGGCTGGAGACCGGGGACCGGCAGAAGGCAGCGATCTCCTTCTACCACCGGCGCGGCTTCCAGGTGGTCCCCAGGTTCGGGCCCTACGTCGACAGCGAGGCGTCGGTCTGCATGCAGCGCGACCTCTTTAAGAGTTCCTAACAAAGGATTTTGATGTGTCGGTAGCAGATAATGCAGGTGGCCAGTCCGAGGAAGGCTTCGTGGATGTCGTCGCGGCGTTCCCATCGGATGCGCAGGCGCCGCATGCCGTGGTACCAGGCGATCGTGCGCTCGACGCCCCACCTGACCGTGCCGAGTCCGGAGCCGTGGTCGGTTCCGCGTTGGGCGATCTGCGGGTCGATCCCCATGTCACGCAACTCATCGCGGTGTTTG
>NZ_JBSFLZ010000180.1:0-10266 GCF_053599315.1 Saccharopolyspora sp. NPDC000995 | reverse complement strand
CCTCATCGCTCTCGTCATGCTCGCCCTCGGCGGCCACCCACCCACCCTCCCCGGACGAACCTGACACCCACGGAAGCAGCAGAAGAGCCGGAAATCTCCGAGAAACTCGTGATCCGCTCTAAGCTCTGCCCGGCTTACCTGCGAAAACGCGTGGAGGCGGGCGACTCCCAGGTAATTCCCAGCTGACGCCCACGGCCCTCGCACCTCGCCCCGGCTTGATGGATACCGCAACAGGCCGGAAGTGAGGTGGTGGGAGATGAGTGCCGTGCCGCAGCTCGGTGTCGCCGCGCAAGCACACCGCGCGGCAAACCGAACCGCGACGGTCGATGTGGTGATCCCGGTCTACAACGAGCAACGTTCGCTGCCCGGATGCCTGGAGGTGCTCGGCAAGCACCTCGCCGAAGGCTTCCCCTTCTCGTGGACCATCACGGTGGTCGACAACGCGAGCACGGACGGCACGCTGGTGGTCGCCCACGAGCTGGCCGGCGCGATGGACAAAGTTCGGGTGCTGCACGTGGACGGCAAAGGTCGCGGGAGGGCGCTGCGCACCGCGTGGGGTTACAGCCACGCGGATGTCGTGGTGTACATGGACGTCGACCTGTCGACCGGTCTGGACGCGCTGCTCCCGCTGGTCGCCCCGCTGGTCAACGGGCACTCGGATCTGGCCATCGGTTCCCGGCTGGCGACCGGAGCCCGCACGGTCCGCGGCGGCAAGCGGGAGCTGATCTCCCGCTGCTACAACAAGATGATCCGCTGGACTCACGGTGCCCGGTTCACGGACGCGCAGTGCGGTTTCAAGGCAGCCCGCACAGATGTGGTGAAGCCGCTGCTGAAGCACGTGCGCGACGATTCGTGGTTCTTCGACACCGAATTGCTGCTGCTGGCCGAGCACAACGGCCTGCGGGTGCACGAGGTCCCGGTGGACTGGGTGGAGGACGTCGATAGCCGGGTCAACGTGGTCAAGACCGCCACCGACGACATCGCGGGCCTGATCCGGGTGGCGCGCGCCAAGATCACCGGAGCGGCGAAGGTCCCGGGTCTGCCGCAGCGGCCCGCGCCGCGAGCCGCACACCCCCAGGCCGTGCTGGCCAAGCGGGAGAACGGCCTGCTGTGGCAGCTGGTTTCGTTCGGCTTGATCGGGCTGGTCTCCACAGTGATCACCTCCGTGCTGTACGCCGTCCTGCGCTCGTGGTGGCCGCCGCTGCTGGCGAACCTCGTGGCGTTGACCGTCACCACGTTGTGGAACACCGAGGCCAACCGCCGGTTCACCTTCCTGAACCAGTCCAGCTCCTCCGGGCGGGTGCACCTGCAGGGGCTGGCCGTGTTCGCCCTCTACTACGTGGTCACCTCCGGTGCGCTGCTCGGGTTGCACGCCTGGCAGCCGGATCCGTCGCGGTGGCTGGAAGTTCTCGTGCTCGTGGTGTCTTCGGTGTTCGGGACGGGGGTGCGGTTCGTGCTGCTCAGGTCCTGGGTGTTCCGGCCCGAGGTGCCGTCCAAGGAAGAGGAACAGGGATGACGTCGGTTGATACGACGACGCGGTACGCCCGGGTCGAGGACGCAGAACCGCGTCGCGGGACCGCGCCGTGGCAATGGCTTTCGCTCGCGGCGATCTGCGTGCTGTCCGCGGCGCTGTACTGGTGGGGGATCGGCGGGTCCTGGGGGAACTCGTACTACTCGGCGGCCGTGAAGTCGATGTCGCAGAGCTTCGAGAACTTCTTCTTCGGCTCCTTCGACCCGGCCGGCGTGGTCACCGTCGACAAGCCGCCGATGGCCCTGTGGTTGCAGGTCTTGTCGGTGAAGGTGTTCGGGTTCAACCAGTTCGCAGTGCTGTTCCCACAGGTGCTGGCCGGTGTCGCGGCGGTCTTCCTGCTGCACCGCACGGTTCGGCGTTGGGCGGGCGAGCACGCCGCGCTGCTCGCGGCGCTGGTCATGGCGCTGACTCCGATCACGGTGGTGATCAACCGGGACAACAACCCGGACACGCTGCTCGTGCTGCTGGTCGTCGCGGCGGCTTATGCGCTGACGCGGGCCTTCGAATCGCGTAAGGCCACCGGTTGGATCGCGTTGGCGGCGTTGCTGGTCGGCTGCGGCTTCCTGACCAAGATGCTGCAGGCCTGGATGGTCCTGCCCGCCTTCATCGCGGCCTACCTGGTCGGCAGTCGCGCCGGGTGGGGGCGCCGGTTGCTGGATCTGGGCGTGGCAGCCGTGGTGGTGCTGGTCAGCTCGTTCTGGTGGGTCGCGGCGACCGCGCTGTGGCCGTCGCCGAAGCCCTACATCGGCGGCAGCACGGACGGTTCCGCCTGGGATCTGGTGTTCGGCTACAACGGTTTCGGCAGGATCTTCGGCGGGGGCAAAAACCCCGGTCGAAATCCAGGTAGCGGTTTCCAGCCGCCGTCCGGCGGTCCGGGCGGTGGGGGTGGTGGTTTCTCCGGCTCGTCGGGCGTCCTGCGGTTGTTCAACGACCAGCTCGCCGGTCAGATCAGTTGGCTGCTGCCGCTGTGCGCGTTGGTGCTGGTCGCGATGCTGGTCGTCGGGGTCCGGCATTGGCGCGGCGGCCGCCCGCTGGACCGCGGGCAGGTCGCGGGCTGGGTGCTCTGGGGCTGTTGGCTGGTGGTCATCGGCCTGATGCTCAGCTTCGCGCGCGGCATCATGCACCCGTACTACACGACGATGCTCGCGCCCGCGGTCGGCGCGGTGGCGGGGGCCGGGGTGGTCCGGTTCTGGCGCTGGTACCGGGAACCGCGGTGCAAGGCGTGGCTGCTGCTTCCGGTCGGTATCGCGATCACGGTGGCCTGGGCGATGGCCGTCGTCGCGCGTGATCTGAGCTGGCACGCGTGGGCCGGGTATGCGGCCGTGGGGTTGGGCGTCCTCGCGCTGGTCGTGCTGCTGATCGGTCGGCGCGGCAAGGCGTTGCTGGCCAGAACCGGCCTGGTCCTGGGCTTGGCCGCCGCTTTGGCGGTGCCGACGGTGTGGTCGGCGCTCGGTGCGGCCAGCGGCCGAAGCGGGATGGGCGGCGCGAACCCGATGGCCGGCCCGGAGATGAGCATGCGCCGAGCGGGCAACGTCATGGAGTTCCCCAAAGCGGTGCAGCCGAACGGGCGGGGCCAGGACGGCGCGCGGCAGCCGCAGAACTCGGTCGAGCGGGGCAGCGCCGAGGAAGGGCCGGTCCTCTTCATGGGCGGCAGGGGCGGTGAATCGCTGACCGAGGAGGAACGGAAGATGCTCGACTACGTCCGGGCCAACGCAGGTGACCTCGACGTGCCGCTGGCGGTCGAGGGCGGCTCGATGGCCGCGTCGTCCTACATCATCAACTCGGACGTGAGGGTCGTCGGCATGGGCGGTTTCAGCGGCAGCGACGAGGCTCCGTCGGTGGCCCAGCTGGCGGAGTGGAAGCGGTCCGATCAGCTCGGCTACGTCCAGCTCGGCGGCATGAGCGCCCCGGGCGGTATGCAGGGCCACGACGGCAGGGGCTACCGGGACGGCACGGGCGGCGGCGATGCTCAGACGGGTGGGGACGGTTCCCAGGCGTCTGCGGGTGCACAGCCCCCCGGTGACATGCCGGGGCGTGGCGGCCGGGCCAGCCAGGAGCGCGACGAGTGGGTGAAGCAGAACTGTACCCTCGTCAACCCGGCGTCCTGGGGTGGTGCGGCGGGCACCTCGCTGCGGCTCTACAGCTGCAAGTGAGGCGGCGTGGGTGCGCACCCAGGCTGCGCACCCACCCCCGGCAGGTCCGGTTCTGCCTGGTCGAGCGGCTGCGGAAACATCGGCCCGATGGGATGCGCGGCGATGGTTCCCGGGTACGAATCCGGTTCCCAGGTTCCTTCCAGCTTTCTCCCAGGGAGGGCGGCGATGCTTGACGGCGTGGCGGATAGCAACAGCGCGCGAGTGCTGGTCGTCGACGACGAGCCCAACATCCTGGAGCTGCTCACCGCAGCGCTGCGGCTCAGCGGCTTCGAGGTGCACGGCGCGGGAACCGGGGGCGACGCGCTGCGGGCCGCCGCGGAGTTCCGGCCCGACATCGTGGTGCTCGACGTGATGCTGCCGGACCGGGATGGGTTCTCGGTCGCCTCCGAATTGCGGGCCAACGGCAACGCCGTGCCGGTGCTGTTCCTGACCGCGCGCGACGCCGTGGAGGACCGTATCGCGGGCCTGACCGCCGGTGGTGACGACTACGTCACCAAACCGTTCAGCCTCGACGAGGTGGTGCTGCGGCTGCGCGCAATCCTGCGCCGGGTGCAGCCCACGCAGGTCGACGAATCGCGGCTGCGCTACCACGACCTCGAACTGGACGAGGAGACCTACGAGGTCCGCCGGGCGGGACGGCTGGTGAGCCTGTCACCGACCGAGTTCAAGCTGCTGCGCTACCTGCTGATCAACGCCGAGAAGGTGGTCAGCAAGGTCCAGATCCTGGACAGGGTCTGGAACTACGAGTTCGGCGGGGACAGCCGGATCGTCGAGTCCTACATCAGCTACCTGCGGCGCAAGGTCGACTCGGTGTCCCCGTCGCTGATCCACACCATCCGCGGCGTGGGTTACGTGCTGCGCTTGCCTCCGGAGCAGCGATGACGGTCGTGTTCCGGACGCTGCGCGGGCGGCTGGTGCTAGTGCTGGTCGGGGCGTTGATGATCGGGCTGTTCCTGGTGGGCGTGACCAGCACCGCACTGCTGAGCCGGTCGCTGCTGGAGCGCACCGACGACCGGTTGGCGGAGCTGTCGGGGCCGTGGGAGCGCGGATTCCGGCCGCCGCCGGAACCGCCCAGGGGCGGGCTGCCCGAAAGCCCCGGGCGCGGTGACCTGCCCACCGAATTCCGGGTGCTGATCTTCGACTCGGCCGGCACGCAGGTCGGCGGGATACTCGGGCAGACCTCGGGCGATCGGGGCGGGCCGGTGCTACGGAGCCCGGAACAAGGTCCGGCGATCAAGACGGTTCTCGATCAGGCGGGCGGCGCGGACTGGCGGGTGCGTGAGGTCGCGCTGCCCGACGGGCGGCAAGCCGTGCTCGCGCTGTCGCTGGCCAACGTCGATGCGACCGTGCGCCAGCTGATCGTCATCGAACTGGTGGTCGCGGGTGGCGTGCTGCTCGTGCTGGCTGCGGCGGCGGCACTGACGGTGCGGCTCAGCCTGCGGCCGCTGAACCGGATCGAGCAAACCGCCGATGCCATCGCGGCCGGGCAGCTCGATCGACGTGTGCCGGATCAGGACACGCGCACCGAGACCGGGCGGCTGGGCGCGGCCCTGAACACGATGCTCGGGCGGCTGGTGGACGCGTTGCAGCAGCGTGAGCAATCAGAGCTCCGGCTGCGGCGGTTCGTCGCGGACGCCGGGCACGAGCTGCGCACGCCGTTGACGTCGATCCGGGGGTTCGCGGAGCTGTACCGGCGCAGCGACCAGCACCGTGCGGAGGACGTGCGGATGATGATGCGGCGCATCGAGTCCGAGGCGGTGCGCATGGGCGGCCTGGTCGACGACCTGTTGCTGCTGGCCAGGCTGGACCGGGAACGCACCGTCGACCTGGTCGACCTGGACCTGGCTCCGCTAGTGCAGGACGTGGTGCACGACGGGCGGGCACGCGACCCCGAGCGGGAAGTCGTGCTGCGGGAACCGGAAAAGCCGCTGCGGGTGCTCGGCGACAGCCCCCGCCTCCGCCAGGTCCTGACGAACCTGGTGAACAACGCCCTGATTCACACCAAGCCGGGCTCGCCGATCGCCGTCGAGGTCGCGCGGGGTTCCGCCGGACGAGGAGCCCTCGCCGCGGCGGGCGCGGAGCTGCCTGCGGGAACACCGGTGGCGATCGTCTCGGTCGCCGACACCGGCCCGGGCATCCCAAGGGAGCACGTGTCGCGCATCTTCGACCGCTTCTACCGGGTCGACGACGGCCGCCACCGACAGGCCGGTGGAACGGGCCTCGGCCTGGCGATCACGACGGCGATCGCCGAGGCTCACAACGGCCGGGTGGAACTGCACGCCAACGCAGGAGGCGGCAGCACCTTCCGCCTCCTGCTGCCCCTGACCTGATCCACCCGCCCGGGATCCGCCGCGACACCCGGGATCCGAACGAGTTATCCCGTATCGCGGAACGCTGGTTCTGTTTCCGCGATTTCAATTGGAAACCGACCTCCGATTTCGATTGAAATTGCGTCGTTTTGGGCCTCGGCGTCAGAGCTTGACCGTGGGGTGGTGGATGTCGAACCAGGTCGACAGGTCGAGGGCCCGTTCGAAGGTGAAGCGGGCCGCCTGGTCGATCCCGGTCGGGTCCTGCGCGAGCGCCTCGCGCAGCCACTTCTCGTCGAGCAGCGACAGCGCCGGGTCGCCCGTCGCGACCAGGTCCGCGACCTGCCGCTGCAGCACCGCCGCGTACTTCGGGTCCTGCGTGGACGGGTACGGGCTCTTCACCCGCTCCACCACGGTTTTCGGCAGGGTGTCGGCGCTGGCGTGGCGCAGCAGGCTCTTCTCCCGCCCGTCGAAGGTCTTCAGCGACCACGGCGTGTTGAAGACGTACTCGACGAGCCGGTGGTCGCAGAACGGCACTCGCACCTCCAGGCCGACCGCCATGCTCATCCGGTCCTTGCGGTCCAGCAGGACGCGGACGAACCGGGTCAGGTGCAGGTAGCAGATCTGCCGCATCCGGCGGTCGAAGTCACTCTCCCCGTCGAGCACCGGGACCGAAGCGACGGCCTCGCGGTAGGCATCGGCCACGTAGGAGTCCAGGTCCAGCGCCGCTGCCACGTTCGGGCTCAGCGTGTCCGTCCCCCTGACGGGTAACGCTCGTGCGGCGAACCACGGGAAGGTCTCGGCCTGCTGCACCTGCGGGTCGTGGAACCACTTGTAACCGCCGAAGACCTCGTCCGCGGACTCGCCGGAGAGTGCCACCGTCGAGTGGCCGCGGATCGTTTTGAACAGCAGGTACAGCGACTGGTCCATGTCGCCCAGGCCCAGCGGGAGGTCGCGGGCCTGCACGCTGGCGCGCCGCACGGCAGGGTCGGCCAGGGCGTCCGCGTCGAGCACGATGTCCTGGTGCAGCGAGCCGACGTGCTCGGCGACGTCGTGCACGTAAGGGGTATCGGGCGTGGCGCGCATCTCGTCGGGCACGAAATTCTCGGTCTGGCCGACGAAATCGACCGCGAAGCTGCGCACCTGCTCGCCGCTGCGCGCCAGCTGGAGCCCGGCGAGCGCGGTGATGGTGCTGGAGTCCAGGCCGCCCGAGAGCAGCACGCAGCGTGGCACGTCGGAGATCAGCTGCCGCCTGACGATGTCGTCCAGCAGTTCGCGCACGTGCGAGACTGAGGTCTGCTGGTCGTCGGTGTGCGCGACGGCCTGCAGCCGCCAGTAGGTGTGCTCGCGCAGGCCCTTGCGGTCGACGGTGATGATGGTGCCGGGCTCGACCTCGCGCATACCGGCCCACACCGCCTGCCGCGGCGTCTTGACCATCGCGAACAGCTCACGCAGTCCGTCGGCGTCCACGGCCTTCTCGGCCAGCGGGTTCGCCAGGATCGCCTTCGGCTCGGAGCCGAACAGCACGCCTTGTTCGGTCGGGTAGTAGTACAGCGGCTTGATGCCCATCCGGTCGCGGATCAGCAGCAGCTGCTCGGTGCGGGTGTCCCAGACGGCGAAGGCGAACATGCCGTTGAGATGCTCGGCGACCTGCGCGCCCCACTCCAGGTAGCCGTGCAGCACGACCTCGGTGTCGCTGTCGGTGTCGAAGCGGTGGCCGCGGCGCCGCAGCACGTCGCGCAGCTCGGTGAAGTTGTACGCTTCGCCGCTGTAGACGATCGCGACCTCGCCGTCGGAGGTTGCGGCCTCCATCGGCTGCGCCCCGCCGGGCAGGTCGATGATCGCAAGCCGCCGGTGGCCGAGCGCGGCGTGCGGGCGCACCCAGGTGCCGCCGGCGTCCGGGCCGCGGCAGGCCATGGTCGCGCACATCGCGTCGATGGCGGGCTGCTCGCGGGTCAGGTCGCGTTGGAAATCGATCCAGCCGGAGATGCCGCACATGTCGGTGTTCTCCTTCGCGTTGGTGGAGCTCGCGCGAGGGCGCAAATGCTGGGTTTCGGGTGCTTTGCACCACAAGCGCCTTCATTAGCAATGTTAACTAGATCGTTGTATCGAAGAAGCAAGCTCACGGTATGAAGTCGTCCACTTGCGAACCGTGCAGATACACGAAACCACTCGAAAACGGCGGCTGCCAGTTCACTCGATCGGGCGCATCAAGAACGCATCAATGCGCGCGGAGCAGGCATCAAGGAGCCGTCATGGGTCTTGGCTGCGCCTGTTACGGGGGATTTCGTTGGTTCCAGACGGCCACCACGAGCCGGTGGCCCGAATTTCAAGTGAGGAGTGCGCAGCGGTGGCTGATCTCGCGTTCGCCGTGTTGCTGATCGGCGGGTTCCTCGTACTTGCGTTGACCCTCCGCGGTTTGGAGCGCTTGTGAGCACTGTGCTTGCCAACATCGCCGGGGGCGTTTTGGCGCTGTTTTTGATCGGTTACCTGTTCGTCGCACTTATCCGGCCGGAGAAGTTCTGATGAGTTCCGTGACGGTCGGCCTGGTCCAGGTCGGCCTACTGATCCTGGCCATCGGCGTGGTCTACCGGCCCCTCGGTGACTACCTGGCCCACGTCTACACCAGCGAGAAGCACTGGCGCGTCGAGACGGCCGTGTACCGACTGGTGCGCATCGACGGCGACGCCCAGCAGCGCTGGACCACCTACGCCGCGGGCGTCCTCGGCTTCTCGGTCATATCCGTCGCGCTGCTCTACCTGATGCAGCGGTTGCAGCCGCTGCTGCCGCTGAGCTTCGGCCGCGGCGCGGTCGAGCCCGCGATGGCCTTCAACACCGCAGTCAGCTTCGTGACCAACACGAACTGGCAGTCCTACGTCCCGGAGAAGGTTCTCGGGCACACCGTGCAGATGGTCGGGCTGACCGTGCAGAACTTCGTCTCGGCCGCCGTCGGCATGGCTGTCGCGATCGCCCTGGTCCGCGGGTTCGCCGCCGCGGGCACCGGCCGCATCGGCAACATCTGGGTGGACATCACCCGGGGTTGCACCCGCGTGCTGCTGCCGATCGCGGTCGTCGCCGCGATACTGCTGGTCGCGCTCGGCGGGACGATGAGCCTCGCTTCCGGCATCCACGTCGTCGGCCTGGACGGGCAGGTGCACACGATCGCCACCGCGCCGATCGCCAGCCAGGAGGTCATCAAGGATCTCGGCACCAACGGCGGCGGGGTGCTAAACGCCAACTCGGCGCACCCGTTCTCCAACCCCGGCGGCATCAGCAACCTGCTCCAGATATTCCTGATCCTGGTGATCCCGCTGGCCCTGACCCGCACCTTCGCCACGATGGTCGGCGACCGCCGCCAGGGCCGGGTGCTGCTGTCGGTGATGGTCGCCATCATGGCCGTGATGACCGCGGTCGTTTGGTGGGCCGAGAGCCACCCGAACGGCCCGGCCACGCTGGCCGCCGGTGGTGCGCTGGAAGGCAAGGAGACCCGCTTCGGCCTGTTCTTGTCCGGCCTGTTCGCGGTTGCCACGACTGGAACATCTACCGGTGCCGTCAACACGATGCACGACAGTTTCACCGGGCTCGGGGGCCTGGTGACGCTGCTGAACATGCTGCTCGGCGAGGTCGCGCCGGGCGGTGTCGGCGCGGGCCTGTACGGGATCCTCGTGCTGGCCGTGCTTGCGGTGTTCCTGGCCGGTCTGATGGTCGGGCGGACGCCGGAGTACCTGGGAAAGAAGCTCGGGCGGCGGGAGGTCACCGCGGCGGCGATCTCGATCCTCGTAATGCCCACGATGGTCCTGCTCGGCGCCGGTACCGCGCTCGCGCTGCCGTCCACTGAGGACGCCCTGAACAACAGCGGCGCGCACGGGCTGTCGGAGGTCCTCTACGCCTTCGCCTCGACGGGCAACAACAACGGCAGCGCCTTCGCCGGACTCACCGTGACCAGCGACTTCTTCCAGATCGCGCTCGGTCTCGCGATGCTCTTCGGCCGGTTCGTGCCGATCGTCGCGGTGCTGATGCTCGCCGGCGCGGTGGCCCAGCAGCAGCGGGTGCCCGCCACCGCAGGCACGCTGCCCACCACCGGCCCGCTGTTCGCCGGGTTGCTCGGCGGCACCGTCGTCCTCGTCGCAGCGCTGACCTTCCTTCCGGCGCTCGCCCTCGGCCCGATCGCGGAGGCCCTCGCATGACACCCCCTGTGTCAACCTTAAGATCGAAATCAGGCAGCGACCGGCGTGTTCGTGGTCTGTCGGGCGCCGCCGTGCAGGATCGCGTCGTA
>NZ_JBSFLZ010000179.1:0-11151 GCF_053599315.1 Saccharopolyspora sp. NPDC000995 | reverse complement strand
TTGGGATGCGTTGGAGTCGCAAACCCAAGCAGGATAAGGCCTTTGCCTTACCTCAGGCCGGATCTACCCACCCGACACGCTTGATGAAGGTCTAGGGCCCTGGCCCGGTGATTCACCGAAGGAATGTAGTGCCGAGCGTTCCTCAGGACCGGCATCACCAACGCCAAAAGCGAGGGCATCAACCGAGCCGTCAAACTCGCCGCCCGCAACGCCTACGGCTTCCGCAACCCCGAGAACCAACGCCTACGCACACGCAGCGTCACCAGCAAGTGACCGTGCCCGGCTAAATTCGAAGACCCATCAACCCTCGCCTGGTATGCGCGGACGATGACGCCTAATGATGGGGTTTGCGCGTACTGGTGGGCACCGTCGGCACATGAGCATCTCTATCGATTTCGAGGATTTGAAGAAGGGGCTCGGGTTCGTCGCCGTCGAGACGGGGATGCCCGGCACCTCAACACCGACCGGGCCATCACCGCCGAAAACGCCCGCCGCATCGCCTGCGACGCCAGGGTGCTGCCGGTGGTTCTCGGCGGGGACAGTCTCGCGCTGGACGTGGGGCGGGTGAAGCGAACCGCAGGCGAAGCGAACCGCACCCGCCCAGATCCGTGCCGCACTACTGCAGCGGGACGGGGTGTGTGCGTTCCCGGGATGCGACCGGCCACCGGGAACCCCGGAAGCGCAGCATGTCGAGCACTGGGTCGACGGTGGGGCGACCGAGTTGGGCAACATGGTCATGCTCTGCGGTCACCATCACCGCACCCTGCACAACCAGCGATGGGAAACCAAAATACGAAACCAGCAAACGGTGTCATCCCGCCGACCACAGTGGACCCCAGAGGCACACCACGACTAGGTGGCCGCGCACTACCCGCCCAACACCGCGCATACCTCCGGGACCTCATCCTCACACCACGGCACCCGGTGGGCGAAGAATGACGCCCTGGTTCGGTCGTGGAGTGCCCAGGCGACCTGGCGAGATTTCGCTTGTTTCGTATACATATTCGGCGGTCATCTGGGTGGCGATTGGGCCGGGCGCCACCGCGTTGCGCGCGCAAGATCCTCGTGATAGTAGACCGTTGGCATTCCTGGCGATGTCTGTGGAGCTGATGTGAGACGGGGCGAGCCCATGGGGAGGACAGTCAAAGTGCGCGCTCGTAGAGTTTCCGGATCAACTCACCGTCGATCCCGGGAACCGGATCGTTGTCGACGTTGCCGGTCACGCCGGCGATCAGTCGGTCAATGTCCTGGGGACCGAACCCGCCTTCGGACAGTCTGCGTGGCAGACCCAGCTCGGACAGCAGCCTCGACACGGCGGTGTGCACGTCGTCGTCGCCGAGGAGCCTCCCGACGGTGTCGAACTCCGCCGTGGCGTGCGAGTACGCGTGAGCGAGCCATGTCGGATAGATCGTGGCGAGTCCCCGTCCGTGCGAGATGGCGACGGCGGGCACCGAGCCCATGGCCTGCTGCATCCTGTGGGGCAGGCACGTGCTGGCCGTGGCGACGTTCAGACCGCCCAGCAGCGCGGCCAACGCCATCCGCTCGTGCAGCTCTGCGCTGGTCTCGCCGGCCACCACGCGGGTGAGGCAGCCGCCGAGGATGTCCAACGCCTCGACGGCGAACAAACGGGTCAGCCGATTCGCGCGACGTGCGACGTAGCCCTCGACGGCGTGCGCCACCGCGTCGAATCCGGTCTCGGCGGCGAGCCCGCCGGGCACGCTGCGCAGCAGATCGGGGTCGACGACGGCGACGCGCGGGAAAAGGTCCTCGCCCCGGATCCCCGATTTCAGTCCACGTTCGGTATCGGTGATGATCGCTGCCTTTGTGACCTCGGCACCGCTGCCCGCCGTCGTCGGAACCGCGACGACCGGCACGGCATCCTCGGTCGCCGGGAGGGTGTGGCCCACCAGCGGTCCGGAATCGCCGTGCCGCATTCCGATCGCCGTCGCTTTCGCCGCGTCGAGGGCGCTTCCTCCGCCCAGTCCCACGATCACGTCGCACGAGGACTGAACCGCCATGCGGACGGCAGCGTCGACCTCGACGGAGCGGGGGTCCGGTGACACCTGGTCGAACACCTCAGCGCGGACGCCCGCTTGGCCGATCACGGACAAAGCGGCAGCGAGTATTCCGTTGCTGCGCATAGCGTTCCGTCCGCACACGAGCAGCGCGGAGGCACCGAGCGCGCGGGTTTCGCGCCCGAGCTCGGTAAGCCGACCCCGGCCGAACACGACCCGGGTCGGGATCGAGAAGTCGATGATCACAGTGTGGCCTCCCAGCGCAGGGCATTGGTGCGCAGCGCATCGAACACGGGGCAGGTTCCGTACGCCAGGTAGTGCAATGCGGAGCCGCCACCGGTGGACTTGGCGCCGTTCCAGGGCAGGTCGGCGGTCGTGTCCCCGCCCAGCAACAGCGCGTTGACGCGATCGTGGCGCAGAGCGCCGAGCAACGCGTCCGAGGCTCGCGTGAATCCTTCGGTGTAGCGAGCGGGTGTTCCCGCGATGAACGCCCGGCCCCCGTGGGACGTGAGGTGGTCCAGCCTCGCGCGCACCCACGGGGTGAGCATGAAGTCGACGATCGCGTAGCCCGATGGCACTGCGCGTGACACCGGGACGGTTCTGACATCGGCGAAGTCACGACCCCTCGGGCGGGCGATCACGACCTCATCGGGAATGTACAGCTCGGCTCGGTTCGCCCGGTTCAGCACGTTTCTGCTCACCTGCAAGGACTTCTCGGGGCGAGGACCCACTGTGGACGATCCGATGTCGTGGCCGAGAGCTCGGAGCAGGTTGTTGAGGACGACTCCCCCCGGGATGACGAGATCGTAGGTCGCGGTCAGGTGTTCCAGGCCGATGGCGGTCTTCTCCGGCTTCACCCCTCCGAGCACGGCCACCGAGTACTGCTCGTCCGCGCTCCCAGCCCAGGGCGCGAGCAGTCCGGTCTCGTGGACGAGGCTGTCCGCGGCGAAGGCCGGCCGGTGACCGAGCAGGCCGACGTTGGACGCATGAGCCCGATGCGCCTTCGAGAACCCGCCGATGGCCGCACAATCGCCGAGAGCGGCGAACCGGCGGGCGAGCTCGGCCGAGTTGGTCATCTCCCCGGCGTGCTTGCGGGTGTTGCCGAACACCACGGCTTCACCGGCGCGAAGCGCGTGCGCGCGGTCGACCGCGTCCGGCGTGGCGTTGCCGGGGAAATAGCCCACGGCGCGACCGAGCCGGTCGGCGACGTAGTCGGCGACGAAATCCAGTTCGTTCGCGTCGCCGACGCCATTGCCCTGATGCGAGAGCACGGCCACCCGGGCTCCTGCGTCCAAGAGGCGTTCGATGGCCGGGAGTTCCTCGTCGATCCGCCCGGTGTCGGCAAGCGCGCGCCCGACGTTGAAGCCGGCGGAGTAGATCCACCTCTGCCCGCATCGGATCTCCTGCTGAGACAGGAGCCTGACTCCGCGCATCCCCTCAGAGCGCATAGGTTCGCAGCCCCAGGGTCTCATCGAGTCCGAACAGGACGTTCATGTTCTGGATGGCCGACCCGGCGGCACCCTTGACCAGGTTGTCGGTCACCGCGACGACCTTGGCGATGCCGCGTGCCCGGTCGACGTCCACTCCGAGGTGGCAGAAGTTGGAGCCGACGACGTGCCCGAGGCTCGGGTACACGTCGTACTCCTTGTCGTTGACCCCACCCTGCTTGGGAGCGTCGTTGACGAGCACGAAGTGCTCTCCCTCGTGTCCGGGCCCGTAGGCCGCGGTGAAGATCTCCAGCAGCTGGTCGCGGTCGAGCCGCTGCCGCAAGCCCGCGTTGGCCTGCAAATGGATGCCGCGAGCGAAGTTGCCGTGTGCGGTGTTGATGTCGATGCGGACCGGCGGGCCCTGGATCGCGTTGGCGAAGAAGGCTTCGAGCTCCGGCCCGTGGCGGTGGCCCTCAAGGCTGTAGGCCAGCATCGATTCCGCCACTTCGGCGTGCATGATCGCCTTCTTCGGGGTGGTGCCCGCTCCTGTCGTCCCGTTGGTGGCGTGGATTGACACGGGGCTGGTGAGGTCGACGAAGCCGCCGTTGAACAAGGGTGTCAGGGCTAGGATCGCGGTGATGGCGTAACAGCCAGGATTGGCGATCAGCCGGGCGTCGCGGACGCGGTCCCGGTTGAGCTCGGTCACCCCGTACACCGCCTCGGGGAGGAGGTGCGCGGCGGTGTGTTCCCGTCCGTAGACGCGCTGGTAGAGGTCGACATCGCGGAATCGGAAGTCCGCGCTGAGGTCGACCACCCGGACACCGCGGTCCAGGAAGTGACCCGCTCGGTTCATGGCCTCACCGGAGGGCGTGCAGAAGAAGACCACGTCGAGTTCGACGGCCTGCTCCTCCAGCCGCTGGACGGGCCTGAACTCCAGTCCGCTGCCGCGGAGGTTGGGATGGGTGCGAGCGAACGGACGTGGCTCCCGGGAGGTCGGCAGGATCACCTCCACGGCAGGATGGCCAAGCAGCAGACGGCACAGCTCACCGCCGGTGTATCCGGTCCCTCCGATGACGCCGACCGTCAGCTTGTCAGCGGTCGAGTTGTTCATCTGTCCCCCTTCGTTCTGGTGCCGGGTCGGCCGCTGGTTTCGACGTGCTGCGGGCCAGGGACGGCGGTAACAGCACGATCTTGCCCACGTCCTCGGGCGTGTGGTCCATCAGGCTGATCTCGTGCGCCGCGCTGAGCGGGAGGCGGTGGCTGATCAACGGTGCAGGGTCTATTTCTCCGCGCGACAACCATTCGATGACCTCGGCGAAGTCCCGAGGCGTGGACAGGGTGGAGAACCGCATGCTTAGCCCGTGCGAGACCAGCCGATTCAGCTCGATCTGGCGGGGACGGTCGAAGTAGCTCACGACGACGATCTGCCCGCCGGGCCGCGTGATTGCGCACGCTTCGTCGAGGACGGTGTCGTGGCCGGAGGCGACGAACGTGACGTTGGATCCTTCGGGCGCCCGGGCCGCGAGTGCCTGGACTACGTTGTCGGTGTGGGCGTCGACGTAGTAATCCGCCCCCAGTTGCCGTGCCCGTGCTCCTTTGGCCGGGCCGAGGTCCACGCAGCCGATCGAGCCGAAGCCGAGTTTCCTCGCCGCGATCAGACAGGTCAGTCCGATGGTTCCGGAACCGAGTACGACGGTGCTCGCGGGTGGCGTGTTCTCGACCAGCCGTACCGCGTGCAGGCCGATCGACAAGGGTTCGGTCAGCGCTCCCGTCGCGTCGTCGACGTCATTGGGAAGCAGGTGCGTCATGTTCTCACGGAGGACGACGTACTCGGCGAACGATCCTTCCCAGCCCGAGTGGCACAGGTTCGCCCGGTTCCGACAGAGGTTCACCTCACCGCGATGGCAGGGCGCGCAGGCATCGCACTGGGAGAACGCCGCGGAGCACACCTTGTCGCCAGGAGCGAAGCCGGAGACCTTCGTCCCCACGCGTTCTACGACGCCGCAGAGCTCATGGCCGAGGATGACCGGTGGTCGCTTGTACGGGTGGGTGCCTCGATATGTTGCGAGGTCCGACCCGCAGACCCCCGTCGCATGCACGCGGACCAGCAGCTCGTTCTCACCTGGGTCGGGCACGTCGACATCGCGGTACTCGATCGTCCGCTCTGACACCAGAACAGCGGCCTTCATTCGCCGCGCCCCGTTGACTCCCATGGTCAGCAAACCCGGTTGTCGACGGGTGCGCCCGTCATGGCGCTGTGGATCGACTCGACCACGATGTGGCCTATCCGCCGCTGCGCGTCCGACGACATGGCTCCGATGTGCGGGGTCAGCACCACGTTGTCCAGAGTGGATAGTTGTGTTGGACTGCCTTCGTCGGTGCGGACATCGAGCGCCGCACCGGCTATGGTTCCTTGCTTCAGCGCCTCGTGCAGGGCGGGTTCGTCGACGATCTCACCCCGGGACACGTTCACGAGGTAAGCGCCGCATTTCATCATCGCGAGCTCCGGTTCCGAGATCAGCCCGCGAGTGCGTGGCGTCAGCGGGACCACGAGGCAGACCACATCAGATTCCCGGAGCATGGCCGGGAAGCCGACGAGCTTAATGTTTTTCGCTGCCAGCGCGCGGCGTCGGGGCTCGTCTTCTCGTTCGACGCAGGTCAGCACCCGCATGGAGAAACCCTGCGCGAGGTGTGCGACCCGCGCGCCGATGTTGCCGTGGCCGACGATTCCCATCGTCTTGCCCGCGAGCTCGGATCCGACCAACGCCGACTTGTTCCATATGTTCGTGCGGGCTTGCCGGTCGGCCAGCGAGATCTTGCGCGCCAGCGCCAGCAGCAGTCCGATCGTCAGTTCCGCGACCGCGCCTGCGGACTCTCCTGGGACGTTGAACACGACGACGCCCGCATGGCGTGCGGCGGTCAGGTCGATGTTGTCCGTTCCGGCACCCGCCCGCGCCACGAGCTTCAGGCGCTGGGCCCCGGCGAATAGCTCGGCGGAGAGCTGTACGCCGCTGCGCAGGACGATCACGTCGGCGTCGCGGGACAACGTCACGATCTCGTCCGCCGACGGCCGAAGGCGGACGACGACGTCGCAGGTCCGGCGCAGACGTTCGAGGGCCTCGTCGTGAATGGGGTCCACGACGAGGACCTTCCACCTCGTCGGCGGTGCCATAGCTGCATCTTCGGAAACGTTGCGCACAGAAACCCCTCGGGTTGTCGCGGCTGCAGAGTTGAATGGTTCGATCGCCGGGTTCACGTCGGCGTGGGCGCGGGACGGCTGCCATGATCGATCGCCCATCGCGTCGCCGGGGGAACCAGGCATCCCGTCGCGAGAAAGACGACACCGAGGAGCACGCATCCCGCCCAGCCCCAACCGGCCATCGCGGTGGTCGCGACGAGGGGGGTGACGACCTGGGCCAGGTCCCGCCCGACGCCGTAGACCCCCTGATACTCGCCCTGAGCGTGTTCCGGTGCTAGTTCGAAGGAGATTCCCCACGAACCCGCGGCGTGCAGGAGTTCGCCGACGACGTGCACGCCCACACCGAGGAATAGGAAGACGACGGCGACCCACGCGGGTGTCCCGTCCGCAACCGCGAAGCATAGGCAGCATGCGAGGAGGAAGTAGCCTGCTCGGCGCTGTGCGCGGGCGGCACCCGTCGCGGTCTCGGTCCGCCGGCTCGCGCGTACTTGGAAGAGCATCACGACGACGGTGTTGATCACGGAGAAAACCGCGTACAAGGCGACCGGCGCGTGGGTGCGTTGCGCCATGTAGAGCGGCAAGGCGACGGTGAACACCCCGATGTTGAGGGTCAGCAGGGCATTCAACGCGGTCAGCGCCAGATATGGCCGGTCCCGCAGGACCGCCACTGGTCTACCGGCAGCATTCTTCTCCGGTGCCGCTCCGGAAAGCGGAACCCGCGTCGTGACCACGGCCGAGACCGCGTAGCAGAGCGCCGAGGTGACGATAACGACTTGATAGCCGAGAGAGGTGTCGGACAGCAGCGCGACTCCGGCGAGCGCGGAACCCACCATCCAGCCCGCATTGGTGACCGACCGCAGATAAGCGCGAGTTCGCACCCGGCTGTTCCGGTCGACCGCGCGCGCGATGAGCGCGCCTTCGGCCGCTTGCCCGGCCGATTCGCAGAGGGTGACCAGCGCGGCCGTGACGACGAATCCCGGCAGGCCTCCGATCGCGAGGTAGCCGCAGATCATCAGCGCTTCCGCGAAGCGGCATGCCGTGCGCACCAGCCGCGGTCCGACCCTGTCCGCTAGGCGACCACCGGGCACTCCGCCGAGCAGTCCCACCAGCGCACCGGCGGTGAGACCGATACCGACCTCGTGGACGCTCAGCCCGACCGAACGGGTGAGGTAGATGGGCAAGATCGTGTAGAACAGCCCGCGGCCGAACCTGCTCGTCAGCGTCGCCAGTGCCAGGGCTCGCACCTCCCGGCCCTTCGGGAGGAGGCTTTCACGCCTTTCAGTGAATGAGCGCATGCGACCTACTCGAATTCGACGGGGAACAACTGCGGCGTGCTCGCCCGGAAACGGCACTGCCGCGAACGTGATGCGCTCGGAACCCGGGGACGAACCGCGTGCCATGCAATCACAGTTCGCGGCGAGATGCTACTCCCACGCGACTCGGACCGCTGGAAAGCATCATGACAGGAATCGTTTGTCGAAGTTGGCAACTATTTGCCACGATTGTCGCATTGACGCCGCGGCGCCCGCTGGAAACGATTCATTTCCATCCTTGGAAAAGAAAATCCTGAGGGGGAACCATGTCCTAGCAGATCGAGCGCCTGGCATACGAGCCGCCGATAGTGGAGGAGACCAGCGGGTTCGCAGCGAAGACCGCACGCGCTCATTGCGGGTGATGGCGCTCGGCACCTGCGGAACTGACGAGGAGGAACCTTCGGCGCGGGATCCATCGACGATCTCGACGGGCTGACGGTGGGCCTCGTGGGCCGCTTTCACCTGATCGCAGCCGACGAGGAACGCGTCCGCAGGGCGCGCCGGGTCTGCTGGCGGCGCTGCGCAACTCGATTGCGCTGCGCGTGCGGGCCGGTGACGCGATCGCGACTGACCTGTGCGGTGGTCCGGGCTCCACGGCGGTGTGCTTCCTGGCCGACGGTGCGGCGGGGGCCTGCCAGGCCACTTCGACGCTCCGCTGGGTAGCGGGTAACGAGGACGCGGTGCGGGCCGACGATGCGGGCCGGCAGCTGTCGGTCTTCCGCCAATTTTCCTACGGGTGGGGGGATTATCCATGCTGTTCTCGGGCCGCAGACTGCGTGGGGCCCTGACGGACGAGCCCTCCGCCCTGGTCCGGACCGATCCCAGCTGCAGGGTGGCCGAGGACGCACGCGCGCATCCAGAACTCGGTCGAGGCCGGACGGATCTTCCGGGTGCTCGCCCCGCCGACGACCCGCGATGCGGAGCGTGGTCCTGCGGCGTCTGCTGTTGCGCACGACCAAGGACCACTGCGGTGACGAGTGGAACAACTTACTTGCGCGCGCACTCCGACGAGCTGCGCGGCCTCAGCGAGGACTCCCGCCTGGTCCGGGGCCGCCCCGCGACCAGGGAGCATGCGCTTGGAGCCCCGATGGACGTGGTCGGAACGAGGAGCGCTACTGCGCTGGGAACTACCGCCTGCAACGATCGCTGGCCGCCGCCCTGCTCGCACGCTTGCGGGTTGCGTGGCCGATGGTGCGTCGGGGCGCACGGCACCGTTATCGGCCCACGTGTGTATCGAGGTCGGTCGACGGGACGCGCGTGGGGGAACAGGCGGGATCGGCGGGTACCGGGCGATTTGCTCGGTTCCCGCGGCCGGTACTGAACCCGCTTGATACGACTATCAGGCGAATCGTTCGGACGTCGGAAGTCGGAATCACAGCTTTGTGAAATGAAATCATGCCGCTCCGGCATGGTTTTCCTTTATGCGTTCGTTATTCGAGTGCCACTCGTCTGATGCGCGAAATTTGACCCGTTCGGCGCAATTTATCTTAGCTTTCTGTGATCAAAACTACATTTCCGCCGGGCGTTGGTGTGTGCGCTGCTATTTTTGAGGCCCGAGTCGGTGTACTCGGTGTTGCTGTGGGGCGGGACGCGGATTGTTCGGCGTCCCGGTGCCAGGTTTGCATGGGGGAGGGTTCGTGGCAGAGGTTTCTTCGTCACGCGCTTGGCCAGTGCTGAGCGCGGAGGACATTTCCGGTGGCGCGGCGGAGCTGCGGCAGAGGCTGGAAAGCTGCCGGATGCAATGCATTCCCATCGCGTCCGTCCTGCAGGCTCCACCCGTGCGGGTGGCGGGCCAGGACATGGGGCACGTCCAGGCGCTGGTGGAGGTGGAGGGGGAGCTCCCGCCGATCCTGGTCCATCGGGAAACGATGCGGGTCGTGGACGGGATGCACCGGCTACGGGCCGCTGCGGCGCAAGGGCGTGAAACGATTAAAGCCGTTTTTTTCGCCGGGAGTGAGCAGGACGCGTTCGTCATCGCGGTCAAGCTGAACGCCATGCACGGTCTCCGCCTCACCCCGGTCGACAGATCGGCCGCGGTGGCGCGCATCGTCGTTTCCCATCCGCAGTGGTCGGATCGTGCGATCGCGTCCGCCGCCGGGGTGGCAGCCAGGACGGTCGCCGCGATCCGGAAGCGGGTCGGGGGCAACGTCGCGCCGCTGGACAGCCGGATCGGCCGGGATGGCAGGGTGCGTCCGCTCAGCTCGGCGGAAGGGAGGTCCCGTGCAGGGGAGCTGATGGCGAAATGCCCGGATGCCAGCCTCCGGGAGGTGGCGCAGGCAAGCGGTGTCTCGGTGAGCACCGCGAATGACGTTCGCGCCCGGCTGCGGGCCGGCCGGGATCTGGTGCCCGAGCAGCAGCGGACGGGCCGCAACGCGCAGGCATCCACCTCGCCCGCGATCCAGCAGCGGGTCGGCGTCGACGCGGAAGCCGGTGACGGGCAGGTCTCCGACCTGGAGCAGCTGCGGCGTGACCCGTCCATGCGGTTCAACGAGATCGGTCGCTCTGTGCTGCGGCTGCTGGATGTGGGCGCGTTGGATTCCGACGAGTGGCAGCGCTACGTCGATGGCGTCCCCCGCCACTGCGTCCGCAGCGTGGTGAACACCGCCAGGCGGTGCGCCGCAGCATGGGAGAACTTCGCCGAGCGGTTGGAGAAGCGCCAGGGGTCGATGCGGATGTCGTCATCGTCGGAGGGAGCTTGAGGTTCCCGGCCGGTCTCGGGCCCGCGGCCGGTGTTCGACTGATCCATCGTCAGCAGTCGAACACGTCCAGCCGATCAACGGGCCCGTCGAGATTCCAGTGGTGCGGTCGAATACCGGAAAAGAAAACCGTGCGCGAAATCTAGCGAATCGGAAGCGTGGTCGCGGGTTGAAGCGCCTGTTGGGCGCTGGCGCACTGGCGCTGCCGCTCATCGCTTCGACCGCCTGGGGGCGAAGACCTCCAGCTGGGCAAGGAGTCCGCGCTGACCTTGCCTTGCCGGAAGTGTCCTCCGCGCAGGTCATGTGGCGTATTTGTACTCGTGCAGTATGCAATCAACCAGCGTCATGAAGACATCGTGAAGAAGGCATGAACCCACGTTGAGCATGCTTCGTTCAGAAGGTATGAGAAGCCGATGCTTGGGAGTGCGGACATGATGGCAAACGATCACGGCACGGTGCTCGCCACCATGGTCTTCAACCTGGTAGCCCCGGCGGGAGTGA
>NZ_JBSFLZ010000178.1:0-11218 GCF_053599315.1 Saccharopolyspora sp. NPDC000995 | reverse complement strand
TCCAGGAAGCCCGAAACCTCAATGGTCCGACGCCACCGTGACGATCCCTCTGTCGAAACGCCTGGGCACCGCCTCCGCAGCGGCGGTCACCCCACCCGAACATGAAGGCGCCCACGACACGCTGCCCACCATCGATGGAAGGCCTACGCCGACCTCGGACCGTCGCCGAGACCCGCGACGTCGCCAACACCGTCCTCAGCGACGCCGACCGCATCCTGACGCACCTGCTCCACAGGCACGGACCGCTACAACGACCAGAAAATCGCCGACTAATCACCGATCGCTTCTGGCTCGCGCAACGGCCGGTAGCCGGTGCGTGCGTAACCGCTGAGGTTTCTCAGTTATGCGGCGGGTGAGGTGCTGGTCGAGGGCGTGGCGGGATTTTGATCGTCTGTGTTCTGGCCTGTGCTGATGGCCGTTATTCGGGCCCGGCGGAAGGCGATGAGCATGTCGTCGACGCTGACGTTGTTCTTCTTGCGGTTCCAGGTGCTCGGGTGCGGGCGGTGGCCAGGTCTGTGTCGGAGGTGCCGTTGGCGGCGTACCACAGGATGAGGATGGTCAGGCCCAGCATCGCGAACGGCACGCTGCGCTCGACCGCGCGGCGGAGCCGGTTGGCTGTGTCACCGGCGCCGATCAGGCTCTTGGAGTCCTTGATGGTGTGTTCCACCGACCACCGGTCGGCATAGCGGGCAGTGATCGTCTCGGCGGAGGCGCTGGTGTCGGTGGATACCAGGGCGATGTCATAGGGCCCGGTCGAGTCGGTCTCCCGCACTAGCACCACGGTGACCTGCCTGCGGTGCAGCGAACCCCACCACAGGCAGGGATGGTGGCGATGTGCACGGTTTCGGTCTTGCCGTAGCGGGTCACTGCCGCGCTGCGCCAGGTGGCGGTGGCTGCGAGGTCGGTGCAGTTCTCGAGTTTTCGCTTTTCCATGTGGGATGCCCGCGCTTGCCCGTGGGCTCGGGCGGTAGGGCATGCAGCACGGCGTTGGCTGCCAGCCGGGTGGTGAACGTGGTGGTGCCGGGCAGAGTGCGCCACGCCGGTCCCCGGTAAGCGGCGTCGGCCACCACGTGGATGGTGCGTTCGGGGAACGCGCGGGCAAGCAACCCGACCAGTGCCCGGGCCGCGTCGGGTTTGGAGACGCCCGATTTGGGGTTGTGCAACCGCCAACAGGATCGGCAGGTAGACCGCCCTGGTCAAAAACGGCACGGTCAGCCGGGCCAGCAGTAACCCCAGCGAATCCAGATCCCAGCGGGAATGGGAGAAAAACCGGTGCGCCCGAGTGTGATGGAAGCGTCCCGCCAGTCCGGCCGCGCTCCACATCCCCGTTACCGTCCGGGGCCCGTGGATGCCAGCAGGCCGGTCACCAACGAGGCGAACGTGGCGAACGTCGGCGCGGTGAACACCGAACGCACCCCTTCCAGCACAGACAGCAAACAAGACGGTATGGTTCCCACAGGAAGCATCGGCGAATCTCCCGGACAACGGGCGGTTACAAGCAACGCTGATGCTTCCCGGTAAGGGCCGGCCCTCACCCAGCCCGCTCAGACAGGATGTGCCCGCGAGTTCGGACTGCCTTGCGGATGCGTGCGCTGACTCTGTCGGTCGCATCGAGCAGATCACCGGCACATTCTCCGGGCCGCACGCCAAGAACGCGGATCATGTTTCTGTCGCGGTGATGGTGGCGAGGTTGTCGGCTGGCCTGTGGCGTGGATGCGAAAATTTCCGCCCGAAGCGCAAGAGCACGATCGTCAGAGACGGGTTGCTGCGCGCAGGTCGAGCATCGGCGGTGTCAAGGACGCTACCTCGGACGTAGCGGAGCCTGGTGCCGCGCGGACCGCGGGGTATTTAGTCAACGCCGCTATGTGGACATCGCTCAGACAACCTACTAAGGGAGGTCGTACCAGCCGACGGACGGCCTCGATTGAAATCACTCAAACGTGGTGACCCGGAAAGGACGTGCAGGTACACGAAAGGAGATTGCGGAGGTCCGCGCAAGCCCGCCACGGCAGCACTAAGTACAGTAGTCACCGTGTGCAAGCGGTCATTGACTCTCCATATCTTGGGGCTCGCCAGCCTGTGCGCCGTATGGCTCGCACTAGGTGTCATCCTCGCGGCACACACGTTGATCGGAGCTTCAGCGGCGTGCACAGCTTCTGACACCCCGGTTACGGGCACGATAGGAATCCACCGGCAATCGTGCGACGACAGCCGTGGTCACGAGCAGCCCGACTCCCCGGGACATGGTCCTAGCGATACACACTGCGCGGCCTCATCCAGGGATGTCACGTCCGCGTTGGACGTCGCATGGTTCTTGGTCAATTTCGATTCATCAGGGCCAGATCCCTCGCTCGCATTCGAACGATCCGCGCCACTGACCCCGAGCGCGAAACCTGCTCTACCGCCACGTGGTCGTGAAATCCTCAGTTCTTCGTGCATTTCTCGAACGTGATCAACTCTCGCCTTTGCCTGCTGATCACAATCGACGCGCTTCCACCTCATGCGACCAGCTTTCCCCTGGGAAGCCGGACAAGTGCGCCGTATTTCATGCACCTGCGGAACTTTGAGGACGAAAATGCAAGGACTCCTCCCCTACGCCGGAGAGGGAAATATCCCCAGCCCCGCAACGGGAGCAGCGGTTTCCCTGCCGCGTGCCCATTCCATCGACACTACCGTTGGAAATACGCCCGTCATGTGGATTGACCGACCATTCAACACTGCCGGTGAGGGCTTCTGGGCAAAGCTGGAATGTCACAACCCCGGCGGGATGAAGGACCGGCCTGCACTACACATGATCGAACGCGCTCGGCAGCGAGGTGAACTCCAGCAAGGCTGCACCATCGTCGAATCGACCAGCGGCACGTTGGGTCTGGGCCTGGCTCTTGCCGGAATCACATACGGACATCCGGTCACGCTGGTGACGGACCCAGGTCTTGAACCGATCATGCATCGGATGCTTCGCGCGTACGGTGCGAATGTCGACGTGGTCAGCCGACCCCATCCGACCGGGGGTTGGCAGCAAGCGCGCCGAGAAAGGGTCGCAGAGCACCTCGCAGCCACCCCGGGATCCTTCTGCCCGGATCAGTACAACAATCCCGACAATGTTGCTGGATACGCTTCGCTGGCCCTAGAACTGGCGGCTCAGCTACGCAACATCGACGTTCTAGTGTGCTCGGTCGGGACCGGAGGCCATTCGGCTGGCGTGAGCAGGGTGTTGCGCACCTTTTTCCCGGATCTTCGCCTCGTTGGTGTCGACACGATCGGCTCCACGATTTTCGGACAGCCTCCGCGGCAACGGATCATGCGAGGCCTGGGCTCAAGCATCTACCCCCGCAACATCGAGTACGAGGCGTTCGACGAAGTGCACTGGGTCGGGCCCGCAGAGGCGGTTTGGGCCGCCCGGCAACTCGCGACCACGACATACGCCAGTGGCGGTTGGAGCGTCGGCGCGGTTGGACTGGTCGCCGGCTGGGCCGCGCGCACCGAGGGGCCAAATACCCGGGTAGCGGCGATCTTCCCCGACGGACCGCAGCGCTACTTCGACACCGTGTACAACGACGAGTTCTGCCACCGGCACGGCCTGCTGGGGTCAGCCCCTCCGGAAGATCCGGATGTGCTCGCGCATCCACAAGAGCGAGAAGTCACTCGATGGGCGCGGTGCGCGAGGGTCATCAACCCTGCAGCCGACGGTTCGTCGTTGGGATCGGCAGCAGAGCGAGGTATGCGTTGATCCAGATCGTCAAGCAGTTCCGGTCGTTCAACCGCCCAGTTCAACTGCTCATGCTCAACCAGTTCACGATCAACCTCGGTTTCTACATGCTCATCCCGTACCTGGCGGCGCATCTGTCGGGCGGACTCGGGCTGGCAACGTGGATCGTGGGGCTCGTCCTTGGCGTCCGGAACTTCACTCAGCAAGGAATGTTTCTGGTCGGTGGCACACTCGCCGACCGGCTCGGCTACAAGCCCCTCATCGTCACGGGCTGCATGCTGCGAACCGTGGGGTTCGCCCTGTTGGGCGTCGTGGATTCCGTGCCAGCGCTCGTGCTCGCCTCCGCCGCAACGGGCTTCGCCGGGGCCTTGTTCAACCCCGCTGTGCGCGCCTACCTCTCGCACGAGGGCGGGGAACGACGGGTGGAAGCGTTCGCGCTGTTCAACGTCTTCTACCAAACCGGAATCCTGCTGGGCCCGCTGGCCGGAATGGCTCTGACCGGAATCGCTTTCCAGGCGACCTGTTTCGTAGCCGCCGCAGTCTTCGCAGGCCTGACCGTCCTGCAGATCCGGGCCCTACCGCAACGCAAGACGCATCGCGACGGGCCTACAGGACCGTCGGTGCTCGAGGACTGGCGATCGGTGATATCCAACCGCTCCTTCGTCTCGTTCTCCATTGCAATGATCGGAAGCTATGTCCTGTCCTTCCAGGTCTACTTGGCCTTGCCATTGGAGGCTCAACGACTCGCGGGCGATGGCCTTCCAGGAACCGCCACAGTCGCTGCGCTTTTCGCCGTTTCAGGGGTGCTGGCGATCGCGGGGCAGGTGCGCATCACCGCATGGTGCAAGCAACGGTGGGAGCCTGGAAACTGCCTCATACTCGGCCTGCTGATCATGAGCGCAGCCTTCATCCCGCCATTGATCACAGCGAGCGTTCCAGATGCGACTGGAGCAACCTCGACGGCCGAAGTCATTGGGCGAGCCACTCCGCTCGTCCTCTCAGCGGGGCTGCTCGCGCTCGCGCAGGTGATCGTTTTCCCGTTCGAGATGGATACGATCGTCACGCTGTCCCGAAACAGGATCGTCGCGACGCACTACGGCCTCTACAACACCGTGTGCGGGGTTGGAATCATGGTCGGTAACCTCGCCACTGGTGGAGTACTCGATTACGCCCGGTCGTCAGGCCTTCCCATGCTGCCCTGGGCGAGCTTGACCGTCATCGGCCTGATGTGTGCAGCGGGGATCGGCGCGCTCCACCGCACTCAACGTTTGATTTCGCCCAAGCTGCGGCCAGCATCCGCACCTGGCTGAAGCACTGTCAGACGTATGCGAACGGCTGCGGCCAGCCCTTGAGACGGGCCCGGGAATTGAACCAAGTTCACTCCCGGGCCCCTCGAACGATGCCCCACCGAGGACGACGGCGTGAACTCGCTCGCGAAGAGTGCAACAACCGAGTGCTGATCTTCGACAGAGGTCACGCGGAGAAGATCCGCCAGGAATACGCCTGCCACTTCAACACCCATCGGCCCCACCAAGCCCGCGACCAGCGATCACCCCTCGACGACCCGAACGTCATACCGCTGCCGACAGCTCGGATCGAACGCCGACAAGCCTCACGGCACGGGGTCGGCCCATGACCATGCTGATCTGGGAGGACGGCGGCTACGGGCCCATCGAATGGAAGATGGACCTCGAAGTGGGCGCTACACCTCGTTCACCAATCCCGACATCGTGCGCTACGCGGAGAGCGTCGGCGCCCAAGAGCACCGCATCGGCAGCGCCGATGAACTGCTACCGACCTCGCGTACGCGCTGGCCGACCCCGGTGTGTCGCTGATCGCCTGCCCCGTGGAACCTGCGCCTCACAGACCACCCGGCCAACTAGGCCGCACTCTGCTACCCGATCAGCGCCGAATACGCGGAAATCAGGCGCCGACACCTCGGCCTCGCCGCGTGCCGTCGACGGCCTTCAGCCCCAGCATCGCCAGCAATTCCTTGCAGTCTTGGGCGTCGACCGCATGATCGGCGACAGTGCGTGCGGCTCTGCCGCTCTGGATCGCTTCCTGAATCTGCCCACTGGCGCGCGCTTTGGCGAAACGTCCCTGCTCGCGCGTCGCACCGGCGTACCGTGCCAAGGTCATGCGGCCCCTCCTCCGTCCCACCTGCCGCGTACGGCTCAAGGCGAGACATAACGATCGGGATCCGTGCGACGTGCATCGCTGGCGAGCGACCCACGCGGCGCAGACCGTCCGCGAGGAACAGGCACCCGCAGAGCGTCTTCATCATCGCAGACCGGCGGCCGCCTCCGCCATGGGCGTCCACGCTGGGATTTTTGATCGTCGGCGCATCGCAGAGCTGTGGTAGCTTGATGGGCCGAGTCGGCCCGGAACCGTCGCCGACACCTGAGCCGTCGATGAGAAGGCACCACATCGGCCGCAGGGTCGCAACCGCGAAGGCCGCGAGCACGCTTGAAGGCCGTGACGCGGGCCGGTGAATCTCAGGCGGGGTATTCGTCCGTGGCTGCGGGTTCGGGTTCGGCGCCGAGGACTCCCTGTCCGGATCCTCGACAACATGGAGATCGGCCACAACGCCCTGCACGGCCGATACGACTGGCAGCGTGATGAGGCACTCAACTCGCGCACCTCCAAATGGGACGTCGTCGCGCCTGCCGAGCTATGGAAACCCTCGCACCACTTCGGCCACAACACCCACACCAACATCGTCGGCAAGGACCGCGACATCGGCTACTGGATCTGCGGGTCACCCCCGAGCAGCGCTGGACCCCCTACTACCTGGGCAACCCGGTCTACGCGGCGCTGCTGTCGGTGATCTTCCAGTGGGGCGTGATCCTGCACGACCTCGAGGCCGAACGGGCCGCCTCCGGGGAGAAGGGCTGGGACGAAGTCTCGACCGCCGCTTTCGGTGATGATCGCGGTGATCTCGTCGACGAATTCCGGGTCGTGGGGCAGCAGATCGACCAGGTTGACCGCGATGACCACCGGGCGCCCATTCCGGACGGGCCAGCTGGCCGCCTCGCGCAAGGCGGTGCGCAGCACCCACCGGTCCAGTCCGCGCAGCAGCGCTCAGGCCTGGAGGTCGACGACGACCTTCAACTCGTCGGGGCCCGTCTCGAAGACTTGGGTCCAGTCGCCCAACGGGATCCGGCGGCTGATCAGGGCCTCCAGCCAGTTCCGGTCCGCGCCGGCCAGCGCCTGCACGGCCTGGTTGTAGTGGCGCAGGTTGGCGTTCACGCTGCCCAGAACGACGTTGTTGTCCAACATCAACTCGTTGTCGATCGCCGCCGCGGGGAAGGGCACGGTGCGGTGGTGGCCCGTGCTGCCGGTCAGCACGGTGATGGAGTTGCGCGCGGTGTGCCGCAGCACCTCGAACACGACCTTCCCGGATCCGGTGGCCTCGATCACGACATCCGGTTCGCAGCCCAGATCGTCCAGAGAGGTGTGGTAGGTGGCGCCCAGCGCGCGCACCAGATCCGGTTTCGGCCCCTCAGTGGCGTGGTCGAGAACATGCATGTCCAGGCCGCGCTGCGCGCCGAGCAGCGCACCGAGCAGACCGATCGGTCCGGCGCCGGTCACCAGCGCGTGGCGGGGAGCGAAGTAGGCTCGTCTGCCGATCATGTCGGCCTGCTCCCACGCCTTGGCCACCACCGATGCGGGCTCGGCCAGCACTCCCAGATCACCGAGCGCCGGGGTGACCTTGATCGCGAACTGAGGCTCGACCGTCCATTGCTGAGCACCGAATCCGTCCAGTTCCTTGATGCCGCGCTCGGTGTACTCGCCGTTGAGGCAGAAGTCCCACTGCCCCGCGGTACACGCCTCGCACGGCTGCGGGTCCGGACGCCGGACGACGCCCACCACGTAGTCGCCCTCCTGGAAACCGCTGACCGCGGGCGCGTGGATCACCCGACCCACAGATTCGTGAAAGAGAACCATCCGGTCTTGCCCCGGCGGCAAAAGGCCGTGCGCTCGCTCGGTGACATCACGATCAATGTCGCAGAACCCCACCAGCAGGCCACGCACCAGCAGCTCCCCAGGCTGCGGCACGGGATCGGGCAGTTCGGTGACCGCCGACAACTCCGGCCTGCCTGGAACCACGGTGGCAGCCTTCACCAGAAAACCCTCCTGTGTCGTCGGGCGTGCGCGGACATACGAGCAGAACGCGGCTTCAAGGTGTTGCGGCTGATGGACTGGTGTCGCAACGGCATGGCGACCGCGTGCAGGTGCCGCAGCACCTGGGCGTAGCAGCTGAGCAGCTCGCACTGGCTGTAGGAAACTCCGCGACTGGTGCAGAACCGGTGAACCAGCCGCCGGGCATGTCGCAGATTTGGGCATGCTCGGGAAAAGGTGAGTTCGATCTGGTGGTTCAAACCTCCGAGCAGGAAATCCACGAACCGGCTCCCGCGAACGTTGCGGGAGGTGAGCACTGCTTGCGCAGGTAGTCCAGCCTGTCTCCCGTGGACAGGGTAGGCCATGCAACACCACCGCCTTCAGCGGCGACAACACTAGCAACACCACCAGATAACCCACCACGTGCGCGGCGAGCAGCCCGGTTTTCCACCCGGTGCGCTTTCACTTCCCGCCGCAGCACGGCCTGGATGCTGCGGACGTGCAGGCCGAGCGCCTCAACCGTCAGCAGCGGGAAGAACACGAAAGCCTGGTATTTCGCCGTCCACCGGACGATGCCGCGCTTGGCGCGGGCCTGCTCGGTGGTGAACGCCAGAGCCCGGATCTCGATTTCGGGATCAGCGTCCTCGTGGTTCGGGTTGGCGTGGTGGCGCCGGTGCTTGCCGACCCACCAGCCGTAGCTGATCCCGGTGAGATCCGGCAACCGGCGAACTGCTGAAGGAGTTCCCGACGGCGACGTCGGCCGAGGTCGAATCCGCCCTGGCAACCTCGCACGAGGCGTTCGGGTCCGGGCTGGAGTGTGCTCGTTGCTGGATCGGCCGCTACAACGGTGGATCTTGGACCTGGCCGACGCGGGCTTCCTGAACAGTTCGACCCGCTGCATCGGCTCGGGTTCGGTGACGCGACGAGCCTGCCTGGACTTTCGATCCATCAGCCCAGTTTGGTTGCGAGGGCTGGCCAAACGCTGGCTGCGGTCGCGGATCTCGGCGAGGCTCGCCCTCTCGGTCGTCCGCAAGGACCTGGTGTCGCTGGTGCGGTGTAACGACCCAGCCCCAGCCGGACTGCCTTGACCTGCACAAATCCTGGAGTAGGTTCAGTCAACGGTGCCTGAGATGCGCTCAGCTGCACATCGACCCGAAGATGCTTCCCCGCCTGAACGAGTTGTAGGCCGACCTGGAGGAGCGGAGGAGACGAGCCGCCTCCGAGAGCTGGTTGGGTGAGATCGAGGCATCGATCGGACCTCCAATGCCTGCGGGACAAGCGGTCCGACGCATTACGGCTGACCCGTGTCACCCACCAAGTCAACCTCGGCATGCCGGCCATCGCCGCCCCTCGTTGACCGGACCCCGACTGCTCGCCACCACGCCAACAGGGGCGGCGAGCCAGCCCACATTGTTGGCAGACGCGCGCTATGCGGTGCGGATGTCGAGGAACATGACGACGATTTCCCGTCGACAAACGATGTGTTGGGCAAGCCCCAATTAGCGATCGGGAACATCAACGGTCAGCGGACAAGAATTGAGACCTCCATCCTGTTGCACGACGCGGCATTTCATGGCCTGTGCGGGTGGAGTGGGCCCACTGTAGGCGCTGTGACCTGCGGTGGGCCACCTTCGGTGGTAGAACGAGTGCGCGACTTCGTCGGTGAAGGTGGCCCGTTCGGCTTCCCTGTTGCGCGAACCGGAATTTCGTGTCCTCTGTGGCAGGTCGATAGCTTCGGATTCATGGAGTGGAGCTTTCAGACGGCCGAAGAGCTCGTTGCCGCGTTGCGCGCCGGTGCGGTGACATCGGTGGAACTGACCGACGAGGCGATCGCCCGTATCGAGCGCGACGACCAGGTGATCAACGCGATCTGCGTGCCGGACTTCGACCGTGCGCGGGCCGCCGCACACCGTGCCGACCAGGCACGCGCGCGTGGTGAGGACCGCCGGCCGCTGCTCGGCGTTCCCGTGACGGTCAAGGAGTCCTACAACATCGCCGGGCTGCCCACGACCTGGGGCATGCCGCCGTACCGGAACTATATGCCGGCCGAGGACGCGGTACAGGTGTCGCGACTCAAGGCCGCGGGCGCTGTGGTGCTCGGCAAAACCAATGTGCCGTTGGGGCTGCAAGACATCCAGAGCTTCAATGAGATCTACGGCACCACCAACAACCCGTGGGATCACGGTCGCACCTCGGGCGGATCCTCCGGCGGGTCAGCGGCGGCCCTGGCGTGCGGATTCGGCGCGCTGTCCATCGGCTCCGACATCGCCGGCTCGCTACGCACCCCCGCGCATTTCTGCGGCGTCTACGCGCACAAACCGACACTCGGACTGGCGGCTAACCGCGGTATGGTCCCGCCGTCCGAGCCGGCATTGCCGGCCGACCTCGACCTCGCCGTCGTCGGCCCGATGGCGCGCACCGCCCGCGACCTCACGCTCCTGCTCGACGTCATGGCCGGACCGGACCCGCTGACGCTCGGCGTGGCGCACCATTTGGCACTGCCGCCCGCCCGCCACGAGCGGCTCTGCGATTTCCGGGTCTTGGTCCTCGACGAGCATCCGCTCATTCCGACCGGGTCCGCCGTGCGGGCGGGGGTGAACCGGGTGGCCGCCGCGCTCGTCGACGGCGGCGCCCACATCGGACGGCACAGTCCGCTGCTGCCCGATCTGGCCGAAGCCGCGACGCTCTACATGCAGTTGCTGATTTCGGGCTCCGTTGCGCGTTTTCCCATCGAATCGCTCGAGCAGCTGCGGACCCGCGCCGCCGGACTGAGCGCGGACGACCAGAGTCTTGACGCAGTGCGGCTGCGCGCCATGGTGTTCAGCCACCGCGACTGGATCGAGGCGAACAACCGCCGCGAACTCCACCGCCACGGCTGGCGACAGCTGTTCGCCGAGTTCGACGCCGTGGTGTGCCCTATCACGCCGACGCCCGCGTTCCCGCACGACCACAACCCCAATCCGTTGGAACGGCACATCGACATCGACGGCGTCGAGTACCCCTACTTCGACCAGCTCGTCTGGGCCGGCCTGGCCACCATGCCCGGCCTGCCCGCCACCGCCATACCGGCGGGCCGGTCCCCCGACGGCCTGCCGGTCGGAGTGCAGCTCATCGGTCCGATGTTCGAGGACCGCACCCCGCTTCGGCTGGCCGAACTGCTCGAGCAGAAGACCGGCGGCTTCCAGGCACCGAAACAGGGCGTACTGGCCAGCTGGCCGGGTTACAGCCGGGACGGGCGTTGTCGAGAACTCCCCATCCCTGCCGACGCGCGCTCATCGGCACGACCGGAGGTGTCGGATCGCTACAGATGGTAAGTAAACACTGGTAAGCCAGAAACCGGCACAGTTTGACGGCTGCTGCCGCTGCGCGCCGCCCACAGGGCGGCGC
>NZ_JBSFLZ010000177.1:0-11330 GCF_053599315.1 Saccharopolyspora sp. NPDC000995 | reverse complement strand
ACGGTTCCATCTTCGCCCACTGCTCGTTCGTCAGATCACCTCGACCCACACGAAGATCATCTCAAACCGAGATCAACTTCTGAAACAGACCCTAACGCCGGTATTCAACTATCCCGAGCGTATCGAGCGTTACCACTGCATGAGGTTCTTCGACACCGGTGACCGTGCCGCGCTGCACGCGTTGCTGAACCAGGTACCGCCACCGCAGCAGGCCGGCCACGGCGACCCGCTGCCGTCCAACCTCCTTGTCACCGAAGCCGGACAGTGTGCGCCGCTGGACTTCGAATTCACCGGCCTGTTCCTGCCCGGCTTCGACCTTGCGATCCTGCACACCCTCCTCGCCACCACTCCCGGCGCCCAGGACCGAATCGACACCCTCGTATGCGATGCGGGGATTCAGGTGCCGTTCGTGATCAACCGGGCCATGGTGCTCTCCCGCGAACTGCGCCTGCACACCGAACTACCCGAGAGCGATCTCCGCACGAGCAGACTCGCGCTGCTGCGGGGGCAGTCGGCCCCTCTCCGGCAACGACTGCACGCCGCGCGTTGATCGGCGATGCGGATCGCACCGGTGCACCGAAACCTGCACGCCGTCACTTCGGTGGCATTCGTAGGGCGCCGTCGAGGCGGATTACCTCGCCGTTGATCATCTGGTTGTCGATGATGTGTGCGGCGAGCGAGGCGAACTCTTCAGGTGTGCCGAGCCGGGGCGGATGGGGTACGCGCTGTTCGAGGGTTTTCCGTGCTTTGTCGGGAAGGCCGAGCATGAGGGGTGTGGCGAAGATGCCCGGGGCGATGGTGTTCACGCGGATCCCGTGTTCGGCCAGGTCACGCGCGGCGCTGAGCGTCAGCGCGGCGATACCGCCTTTGCTGGCGGCATAAGCGGCTTGGCCGATCTGGCCGTCGTAGGCGGAGATCGAGGAGGTCATGATCACGGCGCCTCGGTCGCCGTCGACCGGTTCGTTCGCGGACATCCGCGCGGCGGCGAGTCTGAGCACGTTGACCGTGCCGACGAGGTTGATGTCCAGCACCTGTTTGAACTCGTCGAGCGAGAGCGGGCCGCCGCTTCCCAGGATCCGCCCCGGTGTCGCGATCCCGGCGCACGTGATGACCACTCGCAGCCCGCCGAATTCCTCAGCGGCATCGAGTGCACGTGACACTCCCGCTTCTTCTCGAACATCGGCGGGCACGAAAACCGCGCGTTCTCCGAGGGCGTCAGCTAGCGACTGACCTGAGGAGCAGGGCAGGTCGGCGATGACGACCGAAGCGCCTTCGCAGTACAGGCGCCGCACGGTCGCTTCGCCGAGACCAGAAGCACCTCCAGTCACCACAGCCGCCGTTGTCGGATCAATGCGCATGTTTCTCCTGGAATCGCGTCGGTTTCGGAAGCTGGCGAGTGCGTTCGTCAGTCAGCGTGAAGCTCGCGCAGTTTGAACCGCTGCACCTTCCCGCTGGGTGTCTTGGGGAGCGCGTCCACGAACCGGATCAGTCGGGGGTAGGCATGGGCCGAGTAACGCTCGCGCACGTGCGCCTGAAGCTCCCGAACGAGGTCGTCTCCGGGCTCGGCACCTTCGAGGAGAACGGCATAGGCCACCACGATTTCGCCGCGCACACCGTCCGGGTCCTTCTGCCCCACCACGGCGACGTCGGCGACAGCGGGGTGGGTGATCAGCACGCTCTCCACGTCGAACGGTCCAATCCGGTATCCGGCGGCCAGGATGACGTCGTCGTCCCGTGCGGTGAAGAAGAAGTAGCCGTCCTCATCGACACGTCCGGTGTCGCCGGTGAGGTACCAGGCGCCGTCCCCGGTGAAGCGCTCGTCGGTGCGCTCGGGCTCTCCCCGGTACCCGGTGAACCAGAACAGCGGACTCTTGGTCGACACCGCGATCCGTCCGTCGACGACGTCGGCGACGATGCCCGGCAGCTGCTGTCCCATCGACGCGTCCTTGAGCGGACGTGCCACGTTCTCGTGCGCGCAGTTGCCGATGACCATGCCCAGTTCGGTCTGCCCGTAGTGGTCGCGGATCTCGACGTCGAGGGTTTCGCGCGCCCACCGCACGATGTCAGGTGTCAGTGGCTCTCCCGCCGAACACGCACGCCGCAGCCGCACGCCCTCGACGAGGCCTCTGCGGCCGATGGCCCGGTACATGGTGGGTGCACAGGCGAAGTTGGTCACCGCCTGCCGTCGCAGGACCTCCGTGGTGAGCTCGGGGGTGAATCCGGCGTCCAGCAGCAGGTTGCGCCGGGCCGCGGCCAGTGGTGTGACGATGCCGTAGTAGAGGCCGTAGGCCCACCCGGGGTCGGCCGCGTTCCAGTGCACGTCGTCCGCCGTGACGTCCATGGCGAAGTGCATGTAAGACCGGAACCCGGCTATCGCCCGTACCGGCACCGCAACGCCCTTCGGCCGCCCCGTCGTGCCGCTGGTGTAGAGCTGCAGGAATGTGCCGTCGCCGCCAACCGTCTCCCGCCCGGTGTGGGGTTCACGGCCGGCAGCGGCCCGCTCCAACTGCTCGACGTCGAGTGCCGTGATCCCGGGAATCGGGTCGACCTTGGCACGCTGCGCGGGGTCGGTGATCACGAGCTCGGCGCCGGCCGCCTCGACGCGCAGCTGGACGGCTCCGGTGGCGAACGCGGTGAACAGCGGCACGTGGACCGCACCGAGGCGCCAGATCGCCACGAGCGTGACGATGAGTTCCGGTCGTTTTCCCATGAGCACCGGCACTCTGCTGCCGCGCCGCAATTCGTGGTCGGCGAGCACGGTGGCGAGTCTGCGGGAACGCTCGGCGAGCTCACCGAAGGTCAGGTCGTGCGTCCGCAGGTCGGCGTCGACGAAGGTGAAGGCGACCGCATTCGGGTCGTGCCGGTCGCACAGCAGCCACGCGACGTCGGCGTCACGTGCGTCGTACTCGGCGAGCCAACCTTCGATGGTTGGACGGGTGTCGCTGGTCAACGCTGCCTCCCGCGGGCTGGTTCGGGATGAATCGTCACGGCGCACGCTCCGGCGCCTGGCGGGACAGCGCCCGGATCGTGTCGACACCACCGGGGTCGATGATGTCGCCGTGGCGGGAAAGGTTGTTGGCGTGCCCGGCGATGTGCAGGGCGAACGCCGACTCCAGCGCCACGTTCTGGCCTTGGGCGGCGATGCTGTTGTTGACGCTGGACTTCGCCAGCCGCAGCGCGTACTCGGGCATGCGTGCGATCCGCCGTGCGAGGTCGAGGGTGAAGTCCGCGAGGTCGTCGTCGGGGACCACGTGGTTGACCATGCCCAGCCGATGTGCGTCCGCAGCAGTCACAGGAGCGCCGGTGAACAGCATTTCCTTGGCCTTGCGCGCGCCCAGCTCCCACACGTGGGTGAAGTACTCCGCACCGTTGAGCCCGAATGCCGCTACCGGATCGGAGAAGGTCGCCGATTCGCCGGCCACGATCAGGTCCATCGGCCACAACAGCATCAGCGCTCCGGCGATGCAACGCCCGTGGGCCTGGGCGATCGTGGGTTTGGGCAGATCGCGCCACCGGCGGCACATTCCCAGATAGGCCTCGCATTCGAACGCGTGCCTGCCCTCGACCCCGTCGGCGTCGAAAGCGCCCTCGAGGGTGGCCACGGACGGCCCGGGAATCCTCGAGTCGCGTTCGTCGAGATCATGTCCAGCGGAGAAGTCGGGGCCCGCACCAGCCAGGATGATCACCCGGACTGTGCGGTCCCGGACCGCGATCGCCAGCGCCTCGTCGAGGTCGTAGAGCATCTGGGGGTTCTGCGCGTTGCGACGCTCGGGCCGGTTCAGCACCACCCGCGCGATACCGGTCTCCGGGCTCTCGAGAAGCACGGACGAACTCATGCAACCCCCTCGTGCCCGTTGTGCCCGGCCGCCTCGAGGTACTGCTGTTTGAGACGGCGCTTGAACAGTTTTCCGGTGTCCTCGCGCGGCAGCTCGTCGGCGAGCACCACTTCCCGCGGCACCTTGTAGCGCGCCAGGCGGGAGCCGACGTAGGTCCGGATCTCGGCGGGGTGGAGGATCGCGCCGGGGATCGGCTGGATGTGGGCGGCGAGCACCTCTCCCAGGTCGGGGTCGGGGATGCCGAACACGGCCACATCGGCGACCCCCTCGAGGTCGAGCAGGCACGCCTCGACCTCTGCGGGGTAGATGTTCACGCCGCCCGAGACGACCATGTCGTTGAGCCGGTCGCTGAGGTAGAGATAGCCCTCGTCGTCGAGGTGGCCGATGTCGCCGAGGGTTAGGTAGCCGTCCCTTTCCATCCGACGGCGTTTGGGCTCGTCATCGATGTAGGTGAAGTCCGGCCAGCCGGTGAAGCAGCGCCCGTAGACGATGCCGTCCTCGCCCACCGGCTTGTCAGTTCCGTCCTCGCCGAGGATGCGCACATCGGCATCAAGGATCGGGCGCCCGACGGTGCCCGGACGGCTCAGGGCCTCCGCCGTGTCGCAGGCGGTGAAGGCACCCACCTCGGCGCCGCCGTAGTACTCGTGCACGATCGGACCCAACCAGCCGATCATGGCTTCCTTGACGTGCCGCGGGCACGGCGCGGCCGCGTGCACGATGGCCTTCAGCGAGGAGAGGTCGTAGGAACGCCGCACCTGCTCGGGCAGCTGCAGCAGCCGGTTGAACATCGTAGGAACCATCTGCACGCTGTTGACGCGGTGCTCCTGCACCAGCCGCAGGAACTCCTCGGCGTCGAAGCGAGGCATGATGTGCAAGTTCATGCCCAGCGCGACGGCGAAGGTGGCGTGCACGTTCGGAGCGGAGTGGTAGAGCGGCGCCGGGATGAGGGTCGTCTCGGCTGGAGCCAGGTGCCACAGCTTTGCGATGTTGGCCAGCAACGTCGGGCGGTCGGCCACCGCGACCGGGTCGCGGAGCACTCCCTTGGCCCGCCCGGTGGTGCCGGACGTGTAGATCACGCTCATCGGGGCGGCAGGTGAGGGTTCGGTGCGGGGTTCGTGGTCGTCGATGCGCTGCGACAGCGTCGGCCACCTTCCGGTGGACGGCTGTTCGGCCAGCCCGTAGGCGCACCGCACCCCGGGGGGTATCTCCGCCTCGATGATCGGCAGCCCGGGTGCGCTGGACTCCACGGCCGGCAGCAGGTCGGTGTGGACCACCGCGAGCCGGGAGCGGCTGTCGGCCAGCGCGTGTGCGAGGTCGTCCCCCGTCCAGTGCCAGTTGATCGGAACCGGGGCAGCCCCGACGAGCCCGACCGCGAGCGTCACCTCCACGAACGCGATGTCATTGCGCATGACGACGGCGACGCGGTCGCCCGGACCGATCCCGTCGGCGTTGAGGGCCGATGCCAGCCGCGCAGCACGGGTGCGCAGCGTCTCCAGCGACTGAGAAGTTCCGCCTGAGTGGATTCGCGGTTCGCTCATGCCAGGTCCCTTCTCAGTGGAAGTCGGCCGGAACCGGAGTGAAGGGCACCCGGCGCGTCCACTCCTGGATCGCACGGCCAAGAACCTCGTCGTAACTCATGCCCTCGATGGGAGCCGCCTTCTCCACCTCGGCGAGCACCCCCGGCGGAACATCCGGGATGGACACGCCCGCGTGCTCGGCCCACTTCTGCGTGGAGTTGCGGAACTGACGGGTGGTCACCGGCGAACCGATCACGTTGGCAGGGTCGGCCATCGCCCGTTCCGAGGTGACGAACACGACGCCTTCCTCGGTGAGCCGACCGAGGATCCGCTCGATGGTTGCACCGGCGACCGTCGTGCCGTGGATCAGCATGATGTGCGCCGGTGACCGGCCGAGCGCGGCAGTAGCCGCGGCTGCTTGGTTTTCCATCTGCTCGATCGCGGTGTCGACCAAGGTGTCCTCGATCCAGCGCTGCGCCGCCCGGTCCGTGAGCCGCAGGGCGCGGTCATAGGCGACCATGAACTGGGCGTCGTAGAACCAGAGCGTGACCGGGGAGGACAGGAACCCGTTTTGGCTCAGGTGAGTCTGGACCTGGCTCGTCTTGGTCGCGCTGTCGCCCTCCATGGCGAAGGCGTAGCGGAAGTAGCGCGACGGCGATGCCTCTATCCACCTGCTCAACAGCCGCTCGCTGGTCTCGATGTCGCGGAGGTAGGTGTCAACGTCCAGCCAGTTGAGGCTGATGTGCTGGTGCGTGTGGTTGCCGACGTAGTGCCCGGCGGCGCACCAGTCATCGAGGATGTCGAGCATGCGCGGATCTTCCTCCGTCGGCGCAGTGCTGTTGAAGGCGTAAACGCCGGGAACCCCATAGGCTTCGAAAGCCTTCATCATCTTCTTCGACACGGTGTGCGGGCCATGCCCTTCGGGAAACGGGATCCCGGTCCACTGGAATTGGTCGTCCACGGTGACCGCGACTTCGAGGCCTGAAAGCTGACCGCCAGAAGATTTCGACATCGGACTCTCCTTTGGGTTCGAGCGAAACTCGTGCCATCGTTGCGACAGACTCAAGCAGTGCCAATGCCCATTGCTGATACACCGTTGTGTGGCGGGATCACATACGGCGGGGTGGACGGCTCTCCCGGTGTCCTCCATAGTGTCGAAATGCTGGATGCGAAGGTGGGCGGCAACCCGCTACCGTTGGACCCGTTCGTGAACTGGCTCGATCAGCACGGACGCCTGAAATTCTCCGTGCTCGCCGATCAGCTCCACGCCGAGATTCCCGAGCTCCGAGCGGATCCGGACACGCTGGAGGCGTTGCGCGCGGCCATCGTCTCGCACCTGCCGGGCATGCGCGCCACCCTCATGGGTTCGAACCCGGACCCGCATCTTCCGAAACCGGCGCAGGATTTCGCGTACCTGATGGCTCGCTCGAACATTCCCCTGTCGGCCGTCCTTCGTTCCTACGAGCTGGGCCACGCCGCCATTTGGAACGAATTCACCAGCCATCTTCGCAAACAGCAGTCGTGGACCGTTGCGCGTCGCGCCGAGGCGCTCGAATCGGGTTCCATCCGCATGTTCGAGTACATGCAGTCCATGACCGGCGAGACGATCACCACCTACAACCGGGCTCGCGACAGCCTCATGCGGGCCACGAATTCGCGGCGCAACGAGATCGTCCGCGCCGTGCTGACGGGCAACGGGGGCGTGCGCGAGCTGAGAGAGCTCTTCGGTTATCGCATCGATGAGGTGCACATCGGGTACGTGGCCTGGAGCGTCGACCCCATGAAACACGAGGAGGTATCCGAACTCGCACGACGGGAGCTCCTCGGGTTCGCTCGGCAACACGTCTCCGTGACGACCGATTCCTCGGTCATCCACGGCTGGTTCACCCCGTGCAAGAACTCGACCTTCGACGACCTGGCCGCGGTTTCGCTGCCCAAGACCATCCGGCTGACTCTCGGAACCCCGCGCCGCGGAATCCGCGGGTTCCACCACACCCACCGGGAAGCCCTGTCGTGCGTCGACCTGACAGCGCTCCACGCTCCCGCACCGACCCGGTTCCCCGACGTCGCGGTCACCGTGCTCGCCACGCAGGATCAGGAGATGGCCGCGCGGTTCGTCGATGACCAACTCGGGGCACTGCGCAGCCACGAAGACGGCGAACGTCTGATCAAGACGCTGCGGCACTACGTGGACGCACACGCGAGCCCGACCCGGTGCGGTCAGCGCCTCGGCATCCATCCCAACACCGTGACCCAACGCCTTCAGCGCGCGGAGACGATCCTCGGCCGCCACCTCGACCCCGCCAGTCTGGCGCTACGCCTGGCCCTGGACCTCGAGCGCACGATGGAGTTGGAGTACGACGGCCCTTGCGCTGCGCGGTCGACAGCACCTCGTGGCAGACCCTATGAGACTCCACCCGCGAGCGCCGTGGAGTCGGTGACGTCCTTCCCTTCCGGCTCAATCTGATGGTTGCGTGATGAAAGCCTCTGATGTTCCTTTTATGACGCAAGTTGGAGCTCCACACCGAGCAGGTGACCGTAGGTCATGGCGGTAGTGACCAGGAGTTTGGCCAGGTCGTCGCCGACGGGCGCCAGCATTAGGGCGTCAAAGTCCACCACGACTGGACCTCGGTCAGGGGTGATGGCTTCGGCAGGCGGCGATGTCACTATGGGTGGACATCCACCCGGCGGCAGCGGTCGGGACGCCATGTGCGACGAGCGGGGCATCTGGCGGCCAGCTCGGTGACGATGCGGGCCTGCTGGCCGTCATCGAGCTGGCCGCTTCATTGAGGATGAGCATGGTGCGTCGCCACGGTCCAGGACTGCCGCGACGAGGTCGACGTCGCGCGGAGACTCGACTTTGGGCACCACTACGACAGCCGGGTGCCGACCCGATTCGGCGAACGCGACCAGATCCTTGCGCCCGTGCACGGTGCCCGGTGCGTTCACCCGCACCCCCAGCACGGCCGCGTCGTGGACCCCGGCTGCCTCACGCAGGCAGTCGACGGCGGCCGCGCGTGCGGCGTCTTTGCCCTCGGCCGGAACAGAGTCCTCCAGGTCCAGCACGACGACGTCGGCCCCTGCGCTCATGGTGTTCCGCTACCGGGACGCCGGGATGATCAATCAAGTAGTGCCTGGCACGTCCACCGCGATCACCTGCTGGCCGTGCGGTCGGTGACCAGCTTTGCGAGGCCGCCCACGGTCGCCACCCGGGCCAGCTCCTCCTCGGTGATCTCCACCTCGAGCCGGTCGCGCACCGCGATGCTCAGCTCAACAAGCGACAGCGAGTCCACCCCGGCCTCGTCCAGACGGCATTCCGGGCGTACCCCACCGGAGTCCAGGTCCAGCTCCGTGGTGAGGAATGTCCAGCAGGAACTCGAATTCGGACTGGTGCATCGGCGGCCCTCCAGGTCGATGTGACGATGCGTTCGCCGGGGCGGGCAAGCGCAGACCTACCCCGGCGTGAAAAAGAGATCGTCCGGACGGCTACGAGGCCGCTTGTGAGGCGTCGAGCACGCTCTGCACGGCGTGCGGGATCAGGTCTTCCTGACCAGCCACAGCCTGGCGTCGGCCCAGCTCGGCGAAAACGTCCCAGGGGTCGACTCCCGCCGCGGCGGCGGCCGAGCGCACCGGGTGTTTGAACCCGGAGAACACCCCCGCCAGGCCCGACATCACGCTGACCGAGTCGGTCGTGGGGGGGATTGCTCATCAGGTGTTTCCGCGCCACGTCGGCGGCCCGCAGCGCGGCAGGGAGGTCGATCCCGGTCGGATACTCCATGCGCTCCAGCACTGCCGCGAGCCAGCGGGGTGTTTCCAGCACCGGCTCCGAATCCGGCCGCACACGCGTCGATGATCATTGCCCCCGCGGTGACGGCGGCAACCGAGTTCGCCACCGCCAGCGACAAGTTGTTGTGCCAGTGGAAGATGACCGGCACGTCCACGCCGTGGTGATCGCACCGATGCGTGCGGCGACGTCGCCGGGCAGAAAGTGCCTGGCGGAGTCCATGATGCCGACGGCCTGCGCGCCGAACCGGACTGCCAGCGCGCACTGTTCGGCCAACGGCTCGGGCCCGGCCATGTGGCTCATCAGCAGCACGGCCTGGGCCTCGACGCCGAGGTCACGCACCAGGGCCAGGTGCCGTTCGGTCACCGTGACCTCGGTACAGTGCGCAGCAATCCGCACGACATCCGCACCCAGTGCAGCGGCTCGACACAGGTCGCGCCCACGGCCCCACCCATGTGCCACGAACACACCCATCCGCGCCTGCGACAGCGCCCCGCGGACGGTCGCGAGCATGGTCTCGTCGTCCAGACGGGACCGGCCGATCTGCAACGACGAAGCGCCCAAACCGTTGCAGTGCCCGACTTCCACGACCGGGACACCAGCCTGATCCGCGGCCTGGGCATACCGCCGCAGCTGTGCGGCATCGAGCTGGTGCCCGACCGCATGCTGACCGTCCCGCAACGTGGGATCATGAAGGAGAACCTGCCTGATCTTGGTGGCCATCCGGTCTCACCTCTTTCCTGCTGGCTGCATGAAGTTCGGCCACCGCAATCGCCGCGGGTTTGATGATCTCCACGTGCTCGGCATAAGCCGGTAGTCGACCGCGATGAGCCTTCACGCGCACCGAGACCGTCACCCGCCCATCGCCCGCTGTCACCAACGCCGCCGCGTACCCCGGCACTAACGAACGGACCTCCGCGGCCGCGGCCAGGCCATTACTTCCAACCGCGTCCGCGGACCGGACGGGCAGCCGAATTGTTCAAGGTATTCAGGCGTCCCGCTCGTCAGGTAGCTCCGCATGGAGAGAGAAGGGGTGAGTGTTTCCGTCGTGGTCTTCAAACGTGAAGACATGTCCGCCGTAGTCGACTGCGACCGCAGCCTGCGGTCGTCGATCAGCGATCACCGACCACGTCGGTGGTGAACGGGGCCCGCAGCGGGCGCAGGGTGTCCTCGCCTTGGTCTACTCGCCGGTGGTGGGGTACTGGAACGTTGCAGGGTGAGACGGGGTCGAGGAACGCGACGGGCGCCACCGGCATCCTCGTGCGGGAGCCGGGCGGATGCGCGTTGTGACGCGGCAGGGTGCCGCGCCGGTCAATGTGTGCGGAGCCGGTCCGAGGCCCGTTGCTGGGTCGGAGGGAAGTAGAGAAGTTCACAGCAAAGTCCTTTCGGGAACGCTAAAGCCCACGGGCGCACCCGTTTTGGCTTTACGTGTGCGGCCAGTGGTGGCGGGGTGGCTAGTCGGCGTCGGTGAAAAATACGCGTCCTCCGCCGTAGGCGGCGAGCTGGTGGTGGGCGCGGGCGATCGCATCGTGTTCGGTGCCGGCGATCCGCGCAGTGTGCTGGCCTTCGGCATCGGTGATCTGCCAGGCATCATCGGACAACGTCCGCGCGACGTGCCGGGAGTGTCGCATCACGCCATCACAACCGCAGTGTCCTGCCGCGGTGCCGCGTTCGAGTTGTTGGTGGCCGCGAACTCCGTGCGGGGGCTGCGGGCAGGGAGTGCGCTCACGCCGGCCGCATGCAGCACGCGGTGCACGCGGGGCGCAGCGTTGACGAGGTGGAGCGGGAGTTGCCGATGGGCCGCGTAGGTGTGTGCGGCGACGAGGAAGTCGAGCCCGGTGGCATCGATGGTGGTGGCATGGGCCAGGTCCACGAGCGTTTCCGGTGGTGCGGTCAGCACATGCGGCCAGAGCCGCTCGGCCAGCCGGGTGACTTCCGCACCGGCGAGGTCACCGTCCACTGTGAACGCTGTGGATAGCGTCGTGATCAGGCAGGACATGGCCCGCATAGGGCTCCAATGCACGTAGAAGGATCCGGCGGCGTGGCGCGACGCAGAGCGTCGCGGCTGCAGGCCGCAGGCCGCAGGCCGCAGGCCGCATACTCATCGAGGGCATGTGCACCACTGCACCGGTGATCCTCGTGATCGACGACATGCAGTGGGCCGACCCGGCCAGCCTCCTCGCCTGGCACCGC
>NZ_JBSFLZ010000176.1:0-11857 GCF_053599315.1 Saccharopolyspora sp. NPDC000995 | reverse complement strand
TGCCGCTCGTACCTGAGGCAGGAGCCCAGTGCGGGAATTCCGCACGCTGGGATCTGTGCGGGGGGCCGCCCGTAAGGGCGGTCCCTACCGCGACCACGGCCGTCATATCTTATGGTGCACAATGGGATGTCGAGGTCAATGTCGGCAAACTCCCTACTTACAAGGGATTTCATGTGTTACCCCGCCGATGGTTAGTGACGCGCACCCTGGGCTGGCTGATGCAACTCCGCCGACTCGTGCGCGACTACGAGGCCGAGCCCCGGCGTTCACGCACGATGGCCTTCCGCGCGGCTTTCGGTCGGCTCGTCCTCCCTGAGTCCTGCTGGCAAGTACCTGTGTCACGGGCAGGAAATGACCTGTCCTGCCCAGGACAGGCCTCCGCCGAACGCGAACAGCAGCACCGGGGCGCCTGCCGGGATCTCCCGACGTTCGACCAGCTTGGCCAGGGCGAGCGGAACCGAGGCGGCGGAGGTGTTGCCGGATTCGACAACGTCGCGCGCCACTACGGCTTGCGGCGCGTCCAGTTGGCGCACCAAGGCATCGATGATCCGCAGGTTCGCCTGGTGCGTGACGATCCCCGCCAGTTCCGACGGGGCAACGCCGGCTCGCTCGCACGCCTGCAGGGCAAGCGGCGCCAAGGTCGTCGTAGCCCAGCGGAAGACGACTTGGCCCTTTTGCGCGAAGGAGGGCCGCCAGGCGTCGACGAGCTGTACCGCGTCACCCTGGGTGGGATCTGAGCCCCACACGACCGGGCCGATGCCCAGCGTCTCGCTCGTCGCGCTCACGACGGCCGCGCCCGCGCCGTCTCCGAGGAGCACACAGGTCGAACGATCCGTCCAATCCGTGACGTCGGTCATCTTCTCCGCGCCGACCACCAGGGCATGACGAGCCGCTCCCGCTCGTACGGAGTGATCCGCAGCGGACAGCGCTGTCGTGAAACCTGCGCACCCGTTGTTGAGGTCGTACGTCACTGCCGCGGGAATGCCCAGCCGCCTGGCGACCTGCGCTGCGGTCGAGGGGAGTCGGTCGATGGCCGTGCAGGTCGCGACGATGACAGCATCGATATGTGCGGGGTCCAATCCTGCGGCGCAGAGGGCTTTGCCGCCCGCTTCGGCAGCCAGGTCGGTGACCGACTCATCGGTCGCGATGTGACGGGTGGCGATGCCTGTGCGCTGCAGGATCCAATCGTCGCTGGTCTCGACGATCTCGGCCAGGTCTTCGTTGGTGAGGACCCGCGCTGGCTGGTAGTGGCCTAGCCCGGTGATTCGTGTCCCGCGTGTCATGTCGCCATCCTCCTGCGTTGTGCTCGGCGACGGACAGTACGGCCCCATACGAAATCGACGGCGGTCTTCTGTGAACTGTCCTGCCGCGCAGCGAAGATTGACCTGTTATGGTGCGCGGAACCTCTACCCAGCTGGTACTGCATCGACCCATCTGGCGCGTAGGATTCGTCTGCTCACGCGCATCGCGTTCGGATTCCACTCCGCCCGCCCACGCCCTCATCGGCTCGGCCAAGCTCGCCTTCTGTGGATACCCACCAACCCTCCCCGGACGAGCATGACACCCACGGACACGTCAGTAGAGCCCGATTTTCGACTTTCCCCGAGTACTACGGAACCCAGGTTCAGGAGGTCGCTCCAATGGTCGCGGCGTCGATGACAAACCGGTACCGCACGTCGCTGTTCTCCACGCGCTCAAAGGCGGCATTGACCTGATCCGCGGAGATCCTCTCGATCTCTGCGCCGATGCCGTGCTCGGCGCAGAAGTCCAGCATCTCCTGGACCTCGGCGATGCCGCCGACCAGTGAGCCGGCGAGAATCCTGTTCCCGTCGATCAGCGCGGTAGGGCTGTAGGACGACGATGTCGCTGGTAAGCCGACGTTGACCATCGCGCCGCCGATGCGCAGCGTCTCCAGATAGGAGTCCAACGGCAAGTCCGCTGAGACTGTGTTGAGAATGATGTCGAAGCGCCTGCGCAATCGGTCGAATGTCGATGGGTCTCCGGTGTCGTAGAAGTGGCTCGCGCCTAGCTCGAATGCACTTTCCCGTTTCGTTCGACTCTGGCTGAGCACGGTCACGTCAGCGCCCATCGCGGCTGCAAGCCTGACACCCAGGTGGCCCAGCCCACCGAGGCCGACGACGGCGACTCTCTTGCCTGGTCCGGCACCCCACTGCCGAAGCGGTGAGTACGAGGTGATCCCGGCGCAAAGCAACGGAGCGGCGACGTCCAACTCGATGCCGTCGGGAATCCGGCAGACGAAGGCGTCCTTCACCACGATGTGCCTGCTGTAGCCGCCATGACTCGGCTCGCCGTCGTAGCCGATGCTGTTGTAGGTCGTGACGTGACCCTTGAGGCAGAACTGCTCGGTGCCGGCGAGACAGTATTCGCACTCCCCGCACGAGTCGACCATGTATCCGACACCGACCCGGTCGCCGACCTCGAACTTCGTCACCTCCGAACCGATGGCGGCGACAACGCCGGCGACCTCGTGCCCGGGGACCAGCGGAAAGATCGCCTCCCCCCATTCCCCCTTCGAGGTGTGGATGTCGCTGTGGCAAATCCCGGTGAAGATGATGTCAATCAGCACGTCATGTGCGCGCAGGTCGCGTCGTTCGATCGTGGTGGGGACGAGCTGCGCGCCAGGAGTCGGCGCGACGATGGCAGGTGTTTTCGTGCTCACGGCGGGCCTCCATAGCGATTAGCGGGACTTTTTTGGATCTGCTGGGGGGCATGTCTGGACGGTCAGGTTCTCCGTGCGGCGCTGGCAGACCTTGGTCGCGGCATCCAGCCGAACGGGCAGTGAGCGCAGACCATTGACCACGATGGATTCGAGCCGTTCGGCGGGCCCGTCGGGGGAGACCCGCCGCACTTGACTGGTCAGCTCCCGCAGCACCGCGCGGATCTCCAGCTTCGCGAGCTGCACGCCGATGCAGTAGTGCGGTCCGGTACCCAGCGCCAAGTGGTGATTCGGCGACCTGGTCACGTCGAAGGTGTCCGGGGCGGCGAACTCGGCCGGATCGCGATTGGCCGCGGTCAGCCACAACACAACGCGGTCGCCGGCCGAGATTCGCCGTCCACCGATCTCCACGTCCCGCTGGGCGGTCCGTACGAGGTGGGTGGCGCTGGACGTCCAGCGCAGGATTTCATCGACAGCCGTGGGTATCACGCGGTCGAAATCGTCTCGCAGCAACGCCCACTGTTCGGGCCGCTCCAGCAGCGCCTGCATTCCACCGGACATCGCCAGCCGGACGTTCTCGGTGCCCCCGACCAGCAAGTTGTCGCAGTTGAGCACCACCTCATCCAGCGGCAACTGGGTGTCCTCGAACTCCGCGGTGGCTAGGACGCTGACCAGGTCATTGCCGGGCCGAGAGCGTCTCTTCTCAGCCAGGCCGCTGAAGTAATCGAGGATCTCGAGGTGGGCGATGCTGCGCTCGCTCGCCGTGCCGGCGCAGAAGGCGTCCATCGACCACTCGGTGAGCTCCGCCCGATCCGCGGCCGGGACGTCCAACAGCGTCCACATCACTTCCAGGGGCAGCTTCGCTGCGATGTCCACGACGAAGTCGACGTGGGATTTCGCCACGGCGTCGGTCACAATGGCGTGTGCTGCGGACTGCACTGCAGCCGTCAAAGTGCGCAGGGAGCGCGGCGAAAACCAGTCGGCCACCGCCGCACGCAGGGCCGTATGCCGCGGGGCATCGGACAACGCGAGAGTCTTGCCGCTCCCAGGGTCGTGGCCCTGAGACAACGGCCGAAGCAGGGTACCGGACGATGAGGTGAAGGTGTCCGGATCGCGCAGGCATTCCTTGACTGCCGTGAAGCTGGTCACCGACCAGAACTCGCCGAAAATCCCCGCGTCATGCCACAGCACGGGCTCGTTCTCCCGCATCCGCCGCCACAGGTCGAACGGATTGCCGGAACGGTAGGTCGTCCCGTCGACGAGTCGGCTCAAGTCGTGTCCCACGAACCCTCCTCAATCCTGTGTCGCTAGCAATGCACGGGACAGGGCAGCGCGGATGAGCGTCGTCGGTGGCTCAGCGCGGAGGTAGAAGTGGTTCCCGGGCACCGTGTGGGCATGGAGGTTCGAGCTGGTGTGCGCTGCCCAGCCAAGGAGACCGTCACGGATTCCGGGAATGTCCTCGGCGCCGACGATGCCGAAGATTTCGCTGTCGATCTCCTTGCCCGTGTACTCCCGATAGTTGGATACGAGCCGGAGGTCGGATTTGACACGGTCGAGGATGATGTCGAGTAGTTCCGGTTCTTGGCGAATCTCTGGGCTAAGCGGCTCGAACTGGGTGAGGTACTCGAGCACGTCCGCGGTCTTCTCGTACGGCACCGGTGGTCGGAGAGCGGGCGCCGCAGCGGAGGAGACCACGATGGCAGGGACGCCGCGGCCCGCTGCTTGCAGCCGATGGGCCACCTCCAAGGCGACGTAAGAACCCATGCTGTGTCCGAAGAACAAGTCGTATTCCCGTTCACAATGCAGGATTTCCTCGGCCACCGTGTCGGCGAGCTCGATCAGGCTGGCCGCAGCCGGATCACTGATGCGCTCTTCCCGACCGGGGTACTGCACCGCGTGGACGGCCACCGAAGACAGCAGCGCCTGCCACGAGCGGAAGAACGATGCACAGCCAGCGGCATGCGGAAAGCAAAGCATCGCCTGCTTGCCGGCTGGTGCCGGATCTTCGCCGGTTGATAACTGGAACGATCGGACGGATCTGGTTAACTGCAAAGTTCACCCCCACTTTGTCGCAGAGAGGGGCACCCGTGACCAGATAAGTGGAGGCATGGATGCCCCTCGCCTCGTTCTCACCTGTTGTCGTTCGTTAGGAGGCCGGAGAGGAGGTCGGCCTGCTGCGTGATCGTGGGGCTCCGGTAGAGTTCGCCGACTGGTACTCGCTTTCCGGCGATTTCGGAGAGCGCCCGGGACAGCTTGAGGACCGACATGGAGTTGCCGCCGAGGTCGAAGAAACTCAAGCGGTGCTCCGGCTCCCGGACCGAGACACCAAGAACTCTCTCCCAAGCCTGGGCGATGTCGGATGCCAAGCCGTCTTCCTGCCGCGGAGCAGGTACGGGCACTGATCGGGCCGACGCGAGCAGTGCCGATCGGTCGATCTTGTCGCGGGCCGTCCTCGGCAGCGAGGCGACGAAAACCACGCGGTCGGGGACATAGCTGCTGCCGAGGGCCGCCTCGACGGTGTTGCGGACCGAAGCCTCGTCGAAGCTCGCTTCCGGATTGAGGACGATGAACGCGTACGACAGGGCGGACCAGCCGTCGTACGCCAGCGCTACCGCCTGGACCTCCGGGCAGGCCGCCAACGCGAGTTCAATGTTGTCGAGATTGACCCGGACGCCGCGGATCTTAACCTGGTTGTCGAGACGACCGAGGAATTCGAGTTCGCCATCTGCGGTCCAGCGGCCGAGGTCACCGGTGAGGTATGCGCACCGAGTCGCCCCTGACACCGAGGTGAGATCGACGAACCTCTTGCGCGTTTCGACGGCATCACCGATGTAGCCGTTGCTCACTCCTGGGCCGGAGATGGCGATCTGGCCCACGTGGCCTGCGGGAACTTCTGCCAGTTCTTCATCCACGAGCACAACCCGCGTTCCGGGAATTGGGACACCGATGTTCGAAGGGCCGGGTGCGTCATAACGTTTGTAGGTCGACCAGACAGTGCACTCCGTCGGGCCGTATTCGTTGAATAGGGAAACACCACCGAGTGTTGCGAAATGCTGGTTCAGGACATCAGGCTGAAGTGTTTCGCCTGCGCAAATCGCCACGCGCAAGCTGCCGACAGCTTCGGTGTGCCCGATGGCATGCAGCACTTCCGCGTAGAAGCTCGGCACTGTAAGGAGGTGCGTGATCCGGTGGCGGACGATCAGCCTGTGGACCGCTTGCGGGTCCCGCCGCTCGTCTTCACGCGCGATCACGAGCGTGCCGCCGGCTGCCAACGTGCTCCAGATTCCTGCGACGGACGAGTCGAAGAAGAATGGAGAAAGCAGCAGGAAACGTGGCGCACCGAATTCGTGATATACGGCCAGCCGTGCCTGGTTCGAACTCGCCAGGTTTCGCTGGGAAACGGAAACGCCTTTCGGCCTCCCAGCGCTGCCCGAGGTGTAGAGGACGTATGCCTCGTCGTCCAGGGGCAGGTCGCCAAGCCCGCTGTTGCCCACGGCGGCGTCGGCATAGCCGCCCGTGGCAGCGAGTTCGTTCGTGCGGGGATCGACTGTTAGCCGGGCATCCGCGGAGGTGATCGCATTTCGCGTCACGTGTTCCGGTGCCGCTGGGTCGAGGAACACGAACGAGCGCCTGGAAAGATGGGCAGCGAGTAAATACGCCGGTACTGCGACACTGCGATGTGCCAGAATCCCCACCCGACGCGAATCGAAATCGATCTTTCCCCATTCGCCGCGAATGCGTTGGGTGAGGGAAAGGAGCTCATCGTAGGTGATGCTGACGTCTCCGCAGATCACCGCAGTGTGGTCCGCATGTTTCATCGCTACCGACGCGATGGTGTCGCAAACCCGTACCGTTGGCTCGGGCAATGGCGCCCCGAGTCCTTCGGTCCAGCTGTCGGTGTATTGATCTCGTTTCCGTTGGATCGCTTGGTATTGCGGGCAAGTTCGGCTAGAACTGGCTGCGTCCACAGACATGGTACGAATCCTCCGCTCCGGTCCATGGCAGCGAACAAAGCTTGCTGCCTCGCCGACGCTTGACGCCTTCTGGCAAGGCCGTCCCGCGCAATCCCCGGCAGCAGCGTGAGACAGATGATCAAGTCTCCACGAAAGTCGGGACGGTCCAGGTCTTGTTTAAAAAACCGGGCGTTGTCGTCGAGCTAAGCTTTGCAGTATCTGGCCCCGTTTTGGGCAAAGCTGCCCGTCTGCGCCTGGCGATACTGCAAGTACGGGCAAGGGGTGCGCGTTTTGGGTCCCTTGTCCACTTCGGACGGGCATGCGCGGGCCCGGCATACGGGTCGCAGGGGTGACCGGGACCGAAAGCCCCGGAGGTTGTGGGCCCCGGCCGGTACCGCAAACACCATCACCGCCAGCACCGCACCACGGCGGGGAGCGGGTGGTGGTCACCGGGGATGCCGCGCATGCCCGGCACCCGACCGCCGCTCATCTGGCGTGTGAGAGCGGCGGTGACTACGCGCCCACGGTCAAAGGGAACCAGCCCACCTTGCTCACCCAGATCACCGCCGCGCTGCCGGACGCCGCGAACCGGACACCACACCGAAACCGCCCGCGGCAAGTGCAAGATCGTGCGACGCTCGATCTGGATAGCGCTGGCCCTCGGCGTCGACTTTCCCGGTGCCGCACAGGTATTCCGTATCCAACGCGATACCTTTGACCACAAGGGAACGGGCTGTCCAAAGAGATCGTGGATGGCGTGACAAGCCTGACTACCGAACAAGCCGGCACATCGCCGCCGACCGGACCCGAATCGTTCCACTCATAGCGGCTGCCACCAGCACAAACCGATTTTGACGTTCCCCTGGGTTTGATGGCAGGGGCCAGCCGACCAATGACATGTTCTGGCCGAACATTTCCCTCGTTCTCACCGGCACCGCCTTGAACTCGTGGAACTCCGATCCGCTTCACCACCGTAATCGGGCCCGGGCGGATCACCTTCGCCGAGATCAGGCATTCATACGCCAGCCGGAACAGCAACGTCGGCGAGTCATGCTCCATCGCCCATATCAGGAACTCATCCAGCTCGTTCAACTCAAACGACCCCGCCGGTCGCCACCCCAGTACCGCGCCACCAGCCGCAAATGATCCGTCCGCGTCTTCGCCCGACGCCCATACGAACGAATCACATCCCGCAGAACCCTGGAATCCGCAGCGAAACGGGGGCGCATCCACAGCGGACGCACCCCCGTACCACGCACCTGATCAGTACCTCGGCTGCACCCACAGCAGGTACCGGCCGTTGTGCAGGTTCTCGCAGCGCCAGCCGACCCAGCGGTGCTGCGGGAAGCCCGCATTGCCCGCTTTGGCGCAGGCCGAGCTTGACGGGTAGACCCCGGCCGGAACGAACGTGGCTGCGGACGCCACACCCTGAGTGGCGGCGATACCACCGGCGAGCCCCAGCGTGAGCAGGGCGGTCGCGGCCAGCTTTCGAGTCATCATCATTGCGCTCCATTCGCATCGAGACGGCTTCGGGAGAGCTGGGCCATTACAGGTTGTGCGAGAGCAGCAGGCTCAGCGTCTCGTCGACGTTCATCCACCGGTGTTCGTCGCCGGGTGCGACTGCGTCGTAGGTGTCGTTCAGGAAGTCCGCAAGCTGATCGGCGTTCACTTCGAAGGTGGCCTGGCCCGACGGCGCGCTCAACGCGATCATGACCAACCCCGAAGAGTCCAGGCGGGGGCGGATGCGCACGTCGCCTTCGCCTGCCTCGGCGACCAGCCCGTCGGCCAGCAGGTCGCGGGCGATCACCCAATCCACCTCACCAGCTTTGCCGGCGTTGAACTTCATGCCGACCTCGTACGGGTTGCGGCTGTCGTACCGCAGTTCCACGCCGACCGGCGCGATCACTCCCGCCGGGGCTACCAGGTTGAAGACCATGGTGGCGAGCACCGTGCCGTGATCGTTTGCCATCATGTCCGCACTCCCAAGCATTGGCTTCGCTTCCGAGATACCAGCATGCTCAACCCGGGTTCATGCCTTCTTCACGATGTCTTCATGACCCTGGTGGCAATCCACCCCCGGATTCCGGCGAGGAAACTTCACTCGCACTTAACCCACGGGACTTGAGGTGTCCCGGTAGCAGGCGGCGCGCGTTCAGCACGGATCTCTCCCGAGCCGTCATCGAGCAGTTCGAGGAGTCGATCATGGAGGGCGCAGCGGGTGGGGCGCGTGCCCGAACGTTCCTCCCACGTCGTCGACCACCCGTTGGCCGGGTCGGTGATGAAGCGGCAGAACGCCCGCACTGCTTCGGCATATGACTGGATCGTCGAGTGCTTCAGATCCCGCAGCGACCAAAGCGGTGCGTGGCAGGCCGTGCAAGGCCGCCTCGACTCCGGCATGGCACCAATGCACGCCCGCGGTCCGCCCGGAAGCCAGGCACTGGCCGGTGGCGCGGTGCGCGCCGCCCCACCGGCCGGTCCCGGTTGTCAGCCCGCCGTGAAGTTAGGCAGGTCGGCGGTACGGGCCCAGTGCAGGTTCTTGATGACGTTGCGGGCGTTTGGGTACTTGGTCGCCCCGGACTCGTAGAGCAGCCATGTCGTGCCGTTGTAGTCGGCGATGCCCTCCGACATGCTTGGCGCCTGGAAGCACTTGGCGGAGCGGTCGTTTATGTTCCGGCCATGGGCGACCACGTAGATGTTGCTGGGGTTCTTCCGGCCGTGTGACGTGCTGTAGACGAAGTGCGTGGGCGTGATCATCACGCCCTGCGTCTTGTCGGGCGTTGCGTAGGCCGCAGTCTGTTTGAGCTTCCCGTCCTTGTTCACCTCGTAGACGTACATCCGGTCTTTCTCGAAATGGCCCGTGTACAGCTCATCGCCGTAGCCGGTGAGGAACGACGCCCCTTTGACCTTCTGGGCCGGACCGTTCGGCGCGAGCGACTGCCTGCCCGGGGTCTTGAACTTCGCCGCGAGGTCCGTGGTCTTGTACTTGTTCATGGACTTGTTGTCGCCCGGTACGAACACCCAGCCATTGACGACCGCGATGCCCCCGGCGTGCTTGCTCTTGATGTCGACTGGTCCGAGGACTCTGCTTGTGCCCGCCTCGATCCCGTAGATGCGCCCCGTATAATCGCGCACCTCGGGATGAGTTGTGTACATGCTGATCAGCATCAGGTCGTTGCCGGCACCGTCCCAGTCCTCCCAAATGCCCAGGCCCTGGGGGATGTAACCCTCGGGCAGACCGGGTATCAGGTTGGCCTGTTTGAACTTGCTGTCGTAGACCGTTCCGGCAGAAGGGCCGTGGTAGGTGGTTTTGCCTCCCGCGCCGCTGCTGTTGCACGTGATCGCGGCCGCCCCCTGCCCGACCGCGGTGGCCGGGGCGGTCGGCACCGCGGTCAGCGCGAGAGAGGCGCCGATCAGGGCGGTGGTGGTTCTGCGGACAAGTGATCTCATCCACGTCCTCCAGACGTCTTCGTTGAGCCAGAGAACTTCGCGAACCAGCCAATGATCGGGCGCGCGGAACCGACGCGACGGGGATCGCGGCCAAAGCACTGGAAATTCACAGATTACTTGCTGCCGATCGGTGGTTTTTCCTACCCCGTTCCGGTTATGCGCGGCATTTTCCGCACCCGATTCGGTGCTGAACCGCCCCACCAACGTTGGTGATCCTGGCGGCGTACTCGATAGCCTGGCCCCGCCGGTCGTAGACGATGTCGTGGGTCATGCTCGTGCCCTGTCGCCCGAGAGAGCCGACTCCTCATTCGCCGGAGCCGGGCTGGCCGGTTTTGGTGTGGTGACATGCCGGGGCAGCAGGAACGGCGTGCCGAGGAGCAGAACCCCGGCCAGAGCAATAGCTGCGCGCGGGCCGGTGAGTTGTGCCAGGAGACCCCACAACACGGTGATCACGGCGATGCTGGTGCTGGTGCTGATCGACCAGGCGGTGAGCACCCGGGCGTGGCGGTCGGTATCGGTGTTGTTCAACCGGTAGGCGGCGAAGACGGGGTTGAAGATGCTCGCGCAGGTGATCAGCCCGAGTTGGGTGGCCATCACGATCACAAGCCCGGCCAGGCCTGGCTGGATGAAGGTGAGCCCAAGGGGCCAGCAGGCACGTAGCGTACCGAAGACCCGCAGCACCGTGTGTTCACCGCAGTGAGAAGCGATGCGGCGGGCCAGTCGTGACCCGATCAGGCCACCGATACACGCAGCGGCGAACGCGAGCCCGTACTCCCAGACCGGGAACCGCAGGTGAGTGAGCATCAGCACCGACAAGAGCGGCTCCGTAGCCATGATCAGCCCGTTGACCAGCATGGTGTTGAGGAAAAACCGGCGCAGTGTGTGGTCGGTGAGGATATAGCGCCACCCCTCGACGATGTCGCTGCACCGACGCGTTGGGGTTTTTCTCGGCTTCGGGGGCTTTTCGGGTTTCCTGATCGCGATGATGCCCAGCGCCGAGAGGAGGTAGCTCACCGCATCGACGACAACGGTGGTCACTGGTCCCAGCAGCCCGATGGCGGCGCCACCCACGGGCGGTCCGATGATCGTGGCCGACCAAGTGGTGGACTCGAAACGACTGGTGGCCGGCAGAAGCCCGTCGGCGGGGATGATGGTCTTGAGGTAGGCGCCGCTGGCGGCCGTGAACGCGATCTTCGCTGCCGCTGTGACGATAGAGACCACCAAGAGCTGTGCGAAGGACAACGCGCCCAGGCAGTAGGCGAGCGGTATGGATGCCAACGCCGCGAAGCGGACCACGTCCATGGCGATCATGACTGGCCGTTTGGGGCGGAACTCCATCCATGGCCCGAGCGGGACCGCCAGCAGTGCTCCGATCGCGAGTCCGGACGATGACAGGGCCGCCACTTCTGCCGAGCTGGCGTTCAGCGCCGTGATGGCGACGATCGAGAACGCTCCGAACCCGACCCCGGTCCCATAGGAGCTAACCGCGTAGGCGGCCCACAACCACCGGAACGCCCGGCCCAGGCGCGGCCTCCGCCGCATCTTTGGCACTCGCTTCGCTCCGCTTCACCCGTCATGGACAACGCTCTGCTGTCAGCGGGATTGAAGCCGGTTCATGAACGCTGCCGCCAACAACGGATCGAGCGGCGTGTCACAACTCGTCGTTGTGGGAGTAGGTTCTGCCCCATGTTGCGTCCTGGAAGCTGGACCAGGCCAGCGGGTGAGAGTCCCGTCCGGGTAGGCACCGGAGCGCCCGGTAGCAGGCCCCAGTCTGTCGGGG
>NZ_JBSFLZ010000175.1:0-12341 GCF_053599315.1 Saccharopolyspora sp. NPDC000995 | reverse complement strand
CTTGGGGTTGAACAGCGCCACCGGCCCCTCGGCGTGCGTCCACGCGGGGAGGACCGCACCAGCCCGGCTGGGGTGGTCAGGTCTCGTGAGTGGTGGTTCCGGTAAGAACGGAAGGAACACTCACGAGCTGTTCAGGCACGCAGGTGGTGCCGCCCGGTGGGCTCGTCGGGGTCGGTGGTGGGGAATTCCGGTGGTATGGGGGGATGTTCGGGCCTGGTGTCGGGGGCTTCGGCCGTGGCGCGGGTTTCGGCTTCGATGTCGGCTATGAGGTGCCAGACCGTGTAGGCGCCTTCGCCGCCTCCGACGTGCTGGCCTGTTGAGAACGCGATGGCTCTTGCGGGTAGCTGGGTGGCGAGCATGGCGAGGATCAGCAGGTTGAACAAGACGAAGGTGCTGACCTGAATCCAGAACATAGGTGGTTCTCCTTCGGTTGGGCGATGAATGTCAATTTCTCGCGAAATTGACACCCATCGGGTGGTCACAGGCGGGTGGTGAGGGTGTGCCAGCAGCGCATGCAGGTGTCCTCGCGGACCCAGTCCACTTCGGACCGGTCGTGCAGCTCCGCCGCGTTCGCTTCTGCTCCGCAGAACGCCTTCACCCGCTCCTCGCGCGGAACTTTCGTTGCCGCGATGGGGAAAGCGTGACGGCCGCCAGTGACGGGGCGCCAGACGTAGGTCAAGTAGTCGGTCATCGATGCCTCCTTGGTTGTCTCAGAATTTATCGGCAGTTTCTGAAACTGATCTATTCCCGGTTTGGGTGAACCAGATCCCCGAGCGGACGATCTAGGCTGCTCAACATGAATGGCAGTGCTCGTGCGCGGGGCTTGGGAGCTGAACTGCGGCAGTTCCGTATCCAGAGCGGTTACAAGCAGGAAGACGTTGCGAAGCGACTCGGCTTGTCGAAAGCGACGATGAGTCGTATCGAGAACGGCACGAAGGTGGTCACCGAAGCCGACGTGTCCGCGATTCTCGCCATACTTGGCGTGACGGGGGAGGACCGTAACCGCCTACTGAAGCTCGTGCGCGAACAGGATCAGCCAGGCTGGTGGGAGACCGGTGTGCCAGGCTTGCCGAAGCAGCTCACCGGCTTGCTGGAGTTCGAGCGAGACGCAAGCCAGATCAGCTGCCTCGGCATGGTCCTGGTTCCAGGACTGCTGCAAACGAGTGACTACGCGCGGGCCGTTATGCATGGCAGCGACGTTGAGGCCGCTGATATCGAAGCGCGTGTTGCGATTCGCCTCGGACGACAGGAGATTCTCACCAAGCCCACTCCTGCAGGGTTCCATGCCTTCATCGACGCAAGTGTGCTTCGGCGGGTTGTCGGAGGGCCGCGCGTGATGGCGGAACAGCTGCGCCACATTTTGAAGATGGCCAGGCGTCGAAACGTGACCGTCCAGGTTATCCCGGAGGAAGTCGCAACGCATCCTGGCCTCGAAGGCTCCTTCGTCCTGCTTGACTTCCCGAAGGCTTGCTCGATCGTCCACTTGGAGCAGCGCAGGCTGGGCGCGTTCCTGGACGAGCCCGCTGACGTTGCCGATTACGCGAAAGTGCTGGATACACTCCGACGGGTGACGCTGAGTCATGAGGATTCGGCGAAGTTGATCGCAATGCGGGCTGACGAGTTAGAGGGGTGAATACCATGGCATTCCAGACCTGGCGGAAGTCGAGCCAAAGCGCGAGCCAGTCTGACTGTGTCGAGGTCGGCACCGGGACCGACGTGATCGGGGTGCGGGACACCAAGAACCGGGACGGGGGGACGTTGGTCTTCCAGTCGCAGGCCTGGGAATACTTCTTGGTCGCCGTCAAGTCGGAGCGCTTCGGCTGAACGCAGAGCGCAGCATGGTTGTTACTTCCTGAGGCTACGACGGTGCCCCAGCGGTTTCACCGGGGCACCGTCGTAGTCGCTCGTGGCATGCCGGTCGATCGGTCCCTGAAGACCACGAAACCGCGCGGACGCACGCAGACCGCTTGGCCGCCTGTGCCGAAGACCTGCTTGGCCAGGTGACTCGGGTGAGCTGGCCGCGCGTAGCCTGCACAGGAGGACGATCAACCTTCCAGTAGCACGGGGCACCGGTGAGCGAGTACCAGTACTACGAGTTCTTGGCTATTGATCAGCCACTCGATGAACAGCAGCAGCTCGAACTTCGGGATCTTTCGAGTCGGGCTGACATTTCTGCGACCAGGTTCGTCAACGAGTATCACTGGAGCGACTTCCGGGGCAGTCCGCGCGTATTGATGGAGCGTTACTTCGACGCTTTCCTCTACTTCGCGAACTGGGGAGACCGGCAGCTGATGCTTCGGTTGCCCGCATGGCTGCTTGATCTCGAGACGGCGCAGCGGTACTGCGTCGATGACGACCTGACCAGCGCTTGGCAGCATGGTGACCACGTCATTCTCAGCTTCACGTACCGCGACGAAAGCGGCGAGTGGGAATACACCAGCGACCCGAAGCTGGGGGCCATGCTTGCGATCCGCGAGGAGTTGGCTGGTGGCGACTACCGTGCTCTTTATCTCGCTTGGCTGACGACGATCGGTCTCTACCTTGATTGGGAGGACATCGATGCCGAAGAGGTAGAACCTCCGGTTACCGCTGGGCTGTCGAAGCTGACCGGCTCCCAACGCGCACTGGTGGAGTTCCTTCGGCTCGATGAAGACCTGCTGGCCGTTGCGGCACAAGCCAGCCCGCCGCTCGGTGCCAGGCCTTCGGACGACGGCTTCGCCAAGTTCGTGAAAAGTGTGCCGCAGAAGGAAAAAGACACGCTGCTGGTCCGCGCTGCCAATGGTGATGTAAGTGGCATTACCGATCTCCGACGGCGCTATCGGAGTCTGCGCGCGACTTCGCCTGTGACGTGTTCCCGCACAGTCGGCGAGCTGTTGGAGGCAGCGTCGGGGCGGGAAGCCGAAAGGCTGCAAGAGGACGCTCGGCGCGCCGAAGAGTTGCGCGCCCGCCGTGAGCGAAAGGCCGCTGGCGACCGTGAGAAGCGGCTTGATGCGCTCGCCGCTGACGAGGAAGCCGCGTGGCAGCGGGTGGATGGACTGATCGCCACCAAGAACCAGCGTGAATACGACGCGGCCGTCAGTCTCCTTATCGATCTCAAGGCTCTCAGTGCCCGGGGCGGCGGCGAGCCGAAGTTCGCCGAACGCTACCAACAACTTCGGGACGATCACCGCCGCAAGCCGAGCCTGATGCAACGTTTCGACGCCGCAGGACTTTGAATTTTTTGCAAGCCTTGGGCCAGCCCGGAAAGCCGTGAACCGCGCCACGGAACCGTCGTGGCCGTCCACGCCGAAGACCTTCCCGTGGATCGTTGATCGTTGAACGCGGCGGGGCTGGGAAGCCGGGGCTGGTGTAGCCGGGGGCGTCTAGCTCGTCCGTCACGGGAAGGGGACCGTATGTGCCACTCGGTAGTACTTCTTCCCGTTGCTGTTGTGGAGCGCGGCATTGTTACCGAATATGATTTGCGCTGACTTGCCAGGGCGGGCCTTTGCGGGATTGGAATACTGGGACGGTAGGCGACATCGCCGAGGCACCCGACGGGTGTCGTGGCAACCGGCCAGCGCCGCCAACTACCGGGTATCGGGTATAAGGTCCTCTCCCGTGGAAAAGACCGAGCTTCTCGAACAAGTACGTCGGCTACGTAGTGAAGGCAAGTCGCCGAAGGAAATCGCCCGTGCTCTTGATGTACGTCCGTCCGCGGTGGCTCCTTTGGTGCGGGCCGTCGCGGCGCAAGGTCGCGTCACGGCCGAATTGCCGGAACTCGTTGGCTGCTGGATCAACGTGGGCTGGAGCCAGGGACTTTCCGTCGTCGGCCGACCCGACTGGGTTGAACCAGCACAGGACGGCGCCGGCGGACTGGTGAGCGTGCTGATTGCGCGCAGGCACCGCTGGGACAAGGTGTCGGTGTGCGGATACCTGGTGGACGTCTATTGCCTGGGAGTCAAGAACGTGTTAGGGCCGGACATCACCGACGACGTCGCCCTGCGGCGGTTCCTGCCGGAGTACTTCAGACCCTTCCCGAACGGTTGGAAGGAGGCTCCGATCGGACTCGCACAGGAGATCGTGTTCGGCGCCGTCGAGTACGCGCGAGGCCTCGGTTTCGAACCCCACGCCGATTTCTTGAAGGCCGCCGACCACCTCGGTACCTGGGAAGGCCCGTCCGGCATCACCTTTGGCAACGAGGGCAAGCCGTGCTACATCTCGGGCCCGTATGACAACCAGCGCCGGGTGATTGACATTCTGCACCGCACGGTGGGCCCGCCACCCAACTTCGATCACATCGTGACGATGTGACCACTGTTTGTGACCGCAGTTTGTGACGGCCGTTTGTGGCCCCTGTTCGTGACCACTTGTCGCCGGCGTTGACGTCGTTTTTTCGCTAGGCCGCGTCCGTCCTGCGGTGGTGCTGGTGGGTATTCACGAGGATGTGGCTCAGTGTGTGCGGGCCGTTCAGTGCCGGGAATAGCCGGTCGCAGCCGGATCACTCGCGTTGCAGCTGCCTTTCTGGGCTCCGTTGTGCCCGCACAACCTCTTCGGGCACCTCGCTGCCACTGCCGTGCCCGAGGTCGTGGAGTGGCGTGACGGGGTTTATCGGCGGACCTTGCGCCTGCCGCACGGGCACGGCGTCGTTGCGCTCCGGCCCCAGCCCGAGTACATCGACAGTCGGCTGCCCCTGAACGATCTTCGGGACCTGGCGGCCGCGATCACCCGCTGCCGTTGGCTTCTCGGCCTCGAACTGCGCAGAGGTGGCGAGGGGCGCGGAGTCCGTCGGCCTCCCGACCTCGGAGGGTCGTGGTGGTGGGGCCGCGCCGGTGTTCGGGCCATCGCAGTGATCGGCGTTCGTCTCGGCAATAAGAGACTCTGTTCGGAGTCGCTGACGCGCAGCGAGCAGCCCCCACCTGGGTGTGTGTTCGGGGTGCTGTAGTTGTGGGGCATGGCCTGGTTTACCGAAAATGACTTGCGGCGGCTTGCCGGGGAGCGGTCTTTCGATCGGGGATTGAAATACCAGGACGCCGTGGGCAGCATCGCCCAGTTACCCGACGGTGTTGTGGCGACCGTGGCCGGAACCGACAGCTATCGGGTTCGGTTGCGCGACTTTGACGGCAGGCTGGGCGAGGACTGCAGCTGTCCCTATGGACGCGAGGGTGCCTTCTGCAAGCACTGCGTCGCAATCGGGTTGCGGATTCTCGCTGCCGCACCGCGAACGCCAAGCCTGCGCCGGCTTCCGACGTTCGGACCTTCCTGGAGACGATGGATCGGCTCGAACTCGTTGAGCTGATCTGGCAGCAGGCGCAGGACGATTCCGTGCTGTATCAGCGGTTGCGGTTGCAGGCAGCCACCGCGTCGACGTAGCCCGATGTTTCGGTCTTGCAGGACCAAGTGAACCTGCTACAGGTCGATTGGCTCGACTTTGACGACGAGGACGACTACGTCAGCCGCGCCAACAGCGTGCTCGACGCGCTTCACCGGTTGTTGCCGGATCACGCGGCTTCTGCGCAGCAAATGCTGCGTGAGTTGGTCACTCACGTCGGCGCCGCGGCGAGCGTGTGCGAGGGCGCCGCAGACATGGTGAACGACGCCGCTGATGCAGCTTGGGTTCTCTACCTGGAAACTTGCCAGGTCGCGCTGCCTGACCCCGCCGAGTTGGGGCAGTGGCTGGCCCACTTACGGCTCAACACTGAGGCGAGCCGGGTGAGCCTCGGTGAGATCGTCGACCTGCTCGGTGAAACGGGGATTGCGGCGTAGAAGGCCGACCTGGACCAGGCCCGGGATCGACAGCGTGACTCGTGGCGGGTGCGTCGGCTGCGCGAGGAACTGGCCCGGGAAGTGGGGGACACCGACGAGATGGTGGAGGTTATTGCCGAGGACTTGTCCTATCCTCATGCTTACGTGCGAATCGCCGTTGTCCTGCGTGAGGCCGACCGTGTCGACGAGGCGATCGACTGGTTGCAGCGCGGTTTGCGGGCCGTGGGTTCGCGGGACGGACGTGCGGGTGTGCTCGTGGAACGGCTCATCGAGCTTTATCAAGCTGTTGGACGCGACGCCGACGCTGTGGAACTCCTGGAGACGAGATTCACCGACTCACCGGACGAGGGAACCTATCGGCAATGGCGCAAGGCTGCCGAACGGATCGGGAAGTGGCCGCAACTGCGGGAGCAGGCACACCGGATCTTGCGCGAGCGAACCGAGCGCGGAGCGTCGTTCGCGGCAGGGACGCTGGCACGGATCTTGCTGGAGGAAGACGACGTTGATGCTGCCTGGCAGGTGGTGCAGCAGCGCCACTGCGACGAGCCGACTCGACTGGCCGTTGCGGATCGCCGGGCCGAAAAATACCCAGCCGATGTCATCGACATCTACCGGCCGCTCGTGGACACCACCATCGCGGTGGGCAACCGGAACGGTTACACACGCGCCGCCCAGCTGTTGACGACCCTGCGGGGCCTGCATTCCCGCATCGGAGATGGCGCGGCGTTCCAGGCCGATGTCCAGGGTCTGAAGGAAGCCCATCGGCGCAAGCGGGCCTTTCTGGCAATCCTCGCTGACCACGGCTTGTGACGCGGAAGCGCAGTTGGCCATGGGTTCTGACCTGGGTAAATTTGCCCAAAGCGCAAATGGTCGGCCGGGGTGGCTGCTGAGGGAGCCGGGCAGGCACGTTGATGTCGTTTTTTCGCTAGCACCGGGCCCCTCCAGCGGCGATGCTGGGTGGCATGCACGAGGATGTGGCTCGGTGTGTGCGGGCCGTTCAGTCCAAGGACGCTCGGTTTGACGGGTGGTTCTTCACCGCCGTCATCAGCACCGGGATCTACTGCCGGCCTAGCTGCCCCGTGGTTCCTCCCAAGGTGGAGAACATGCGGTTCTACCCGAGCGCCGCTGCTGCCCAGCAGGCCGGGTTTCGGGCTTGCAAGCGGTGTCGGCCCGACGCCAGCCCCGGGTCTCCGCAGTGGAACGAGCGCGCTGACCTCGTCGGGCGGGCCATGCGGCTGATCGCTGACGGGATCGTTGATCGGGACGGCGTTCCCGGGCTCGCCTCTCGGTTGGGCTACAGCGTGCGGCAGATCCAGCGGCAGCTGCTGGCCGAACTCGGCGCCGGGCCGCTTGCCCTGGCCAGGGCGCAGCGGGCGCAGACGGCGAGACTGCTGATCGAAACCACCTCCGTGCCCATGAGCGATGTTGCTTTCGCCGCTGGGTTTGCCAGCGTGCGGACGTTCAACGACACCGTGCGCGAGATCTTCGGCCTCCCTCCCACCGAGCTGCGGGCGCGCGCTTCGCAGCAGCAGCCTGTCGCCGCGGGGTCTTTGGCGCTGCGGTTGCCGTTCCGGGCTCCGCTGTGCCCGGACAACCTCTTCGGACACCTTGCCGCCACCGCCGTGCCCGGGGTTGAGGAGTGGCGGGACGGGGCCTATCGGCGGACCTTGCGCCTTCCCCACGGGCACGGCGTCGTCGCGCTCCGGCCGCAGCCCGAGTACATCGACTGCCGGTTGACCCTGACCGATCTCCGGGACCTGTCAGCTGCGATCACCCGCTGCCGCTGGCTCCTCGACCTCGACGCCGATCCGGTCGCCGTCGACGACCTGTTGCGCACCGACCCGGTGCTCACGCCGCTGGTAAGCAAGGAGCCAGGCCGGCGCGTGCCTCGCACCGTCGACGCCGAGGAGTTCGCGCTGCGCGCGGTGCTCGGGCAGCAGGTTTCCACCGCGGCCGCCCGCACGCATGCCGCGCGGCTTGTGACCGCCCATGGCGAGCCGGTCGCCGATCCGGGCGGCGGGCTGACTCACCTGTTCCCGGACGCGAGCGCCCTGGCATCGTTGGATCCGGACGCGCTCGCCTTCCCGAAGGCTCGTCGCAAGACCATCACCACACTGGTCGGAGCCTTGGCGGGCGGTCGTATCGACCTCAGCGTCGGCAGCGACTGGCATCGGGCTCGTGCCCAGCTCGCGGAGCTGCCCGGATTCGGCCCGTGGACCATCGAGACCGTCGCCATGCGCGCCCTCGGCGACCCTGATGCGTTCGTGCCCACCGATCTGGGAATCCGTTACGCCGCAAGTAACCTGGGCCTGCCCTCGACGCCTGCGGCACTGACCGGTCACGCCGCTGCATGGCGTCCCTGGCGCGCGTACGCCGTGCAGTACCTGTGGGCGACCGGCGACCACGCGATCAACCGGCTACCCGCCTGAGGAGAGGATTCCAGTGCACCCGGTGAACACCGTCATCGACAGCCCCGTCGGCCCGCTGACGCTCGTCGCCGTCGACGGCGCCCTAACCGGTCTCTACATGGAACGCCAGCGGCACCGACCGCCAGAGGAGAACTTCGGCGAGCCGGACACCGTGCCCTTCGGGCCGGTGATCGAGCAGTTGGAGGAGTACTTCTCGGGGCAGCGCAACGAGTTCGACCTGCCTATGACGCTGGTCGGCACTGCGTTCCAGCGCACGGTCTGGGCGGCGTTGTGCGAAATCCCCTACGGCGAAACGATTTCCTACGGAGAGCTGGCCGAGCGGATAGGAAAGCCCAGTGCCTCGCGGGCCGTCGGGCTCGCCAACGGTAAGAACCCGATCGGCATCATCGTGCCCTGCCACCGCGTCGTCGGATCCACTGGCAACCTCACCGGTTACGGCGGCGGGCTGGACCGGAAGCAGCACCTGCTCGACTTCGAGCGGCGAAACACCGCCGGCACGCAGGCGGCGCTCGACTTCTAGCGCCCGTTCGGCAGCGGCGCCAGGGCGGGGTGGCGATTTCGCGCGAAGTCGCTGCATCTGAAGTAGCGGCAGGTAAGACGGTTTCGCTGGTAGCGGGCCGTGAGTCTCTTGGGTAGCTATATGTAGCAACCCAAAGACTCACGGGCCCGTGCGTCCAAGGCCGGCCTTCTCGGCGTTCCGTCAGGTCAGGTCGGCGTCGTGGCCGCTCGTGCCTCCGCGACGCGCCTGCCCTGCTCGGCTTCCGCCCGCCGGGCCCGTTCCCGCAGCGAGCCGATCAATTCCTGCCTCGCCCTGATCAGCAAGCCCCAGCCGAGCAGCCCGGCATGCGCGACCACGTCCAGCACCAGCCACCAGCCGAAGGGGAGTCCGGGCAGCGGTCGCCACAGGCCGCGGATCGCGTGCCCGATGATTCCGGCCGTCGCAACCTGGCAGGCGACGGCGATGCGACGTTGCTTGGCCACCACCAGCGTCGCCAGCGTGGCAGGTGGCGTGGCGGTCGAGGACACCACCGCCAGCGCGGCCAACACGACCGCGATGGGGACGGGCCAGGGGAACAACGCCGCCACCAGCACGCATCCGAGTGCTCCGACGGAGATGTCCAAGATCAACATGCCCGCCCTGGTGCCCGCCTGGATCTCGCCGTAGACCAGCGACGCCACCAGCGGCGCGACACCAATGACGGGCGCGATGGGCTTTCGCACGCGGCAAAGGGTAGAGCCGCCTGCGGAGCTTGGGCATCAGACCGAAGTCGAACTCGGCGCAGACCGCAGTCGATGCGGGTACGGCCGTCAGCCGTCAGCCGTCAGCCGTCAGCCGTCAGCCGTCAGCCGTCAGCCGTCAGCCGTCAGCCGTCAGCCGTCAGCCGTCAGCCGTCAGCCGTCAGCTACAGGGACAGGCGTTAACGCAGCCGGATGGTGTGGAAGTCGTCGGATCGATCGGCAACCTCACCGGTGCGGCGGGCTGGCCCGAAACCACATCTGGGGCACGCAGCCCAAACCACTCACGCCCGGTGCTTCAGGACGTCCAGGCCGGGTTGCGGCCGGTCAGGGCGAGGATCCTGTCCAATGTCGATGCCGAAGTGGGCACGGTCACCTCGGTGTCGTAGATGCCCATCGATCGGCCTTGCTCGGCGGTTTTCGTGACCTCCTGGTGCACGTAGTCGAGGAGATCATCGTCCAGCTCGGGGTCTTGGCCGGTCGCCCTCGACAGGTCCCAGCCGTGCACCAGCAGTTCCACCACGACCATGCCGCCGACCAGCGAGGCGGGCAGTTCCGTCGGGCCGCCCATGTGCGTGGTGCCCTCCCACGCGCCCGGCTCGGTCCAAGCCCCGGCCATGCGGCCCAGTTGCGTCACCAGGTCCGCCGCCCAATCACCGCTGGTCAAATCCAGGTCGTGCTCGGCTTCGGCCGGGGGCGGCACGGTCTCCTTGCGCGCGGCTGCCTCCAGCGACGGCCCCCAGAACAGTAGGTGGTTCACCAGCTTGCGCACGTCGTATTCGCTGCACGGCGTTGGATCGTCGAGCTGGTCGGGCTTGATGTTGCTAACGACTTCCCGCAGCGAGGCGGCCGCGCGGGTCAGGAACTGTGCCTCGGACATAGCCCCCAGGTAAGCACGGCGGGCGGCCGACGTCTTGAACGAACGCGACATAGGATCGGGCCGTGACCAGGGACGCCCGCGAACTCGGGGGTGCGTGGACGAAGTACCAGCGCCACGCCTTCCCAGCCCCGTCACCGGACCTCGCTCACCTCGTCGAGCGCTACTGGGTCGTCTCCTGGGACTATCGCGAGCCCTACCGGCAGCTGGTCGTGCCCTACCCGAACGTGCACCTCACGTTCCAGAACGGCAGGGCGACCGTGAACGGTGTCGTCAGTGGGCACCAGATCAAGGTGCTGGAAGGTCGTGGCGGGGTGTTCGGCGTGGCGTTCCGGCCCGGCTGCTTCCGGCGGTTCCTCGGCGCACCCGCCTCGACGATCACGGACCGGACGATCGACGCGCGCAAGATATTCGGACCGGAGCTACCGGACTCGCCGGATGTGGCTGCGGTCGAGCAGTTCCTCCGGGCCCGCTTGCCGCAGCCCGACCCGAAGGCGGACGAGGCTGCGGGCATCGTCGCGAAGATCGCCGCGGAACCGGCGATCACCAGGGTCGACGAGCTCGCGCGCGAGCTCGGCACGAGCGTCCGGCAGTTGCAGCGACTGTTCGCGGAATACGTCGGCATCGGGCCGAAGTGGGTGATCCGCCGCTACCGGTTGCGCGAGGTGACCGAGCGGCTGGCGAAAGGCGCGGAGCTCAACTGGTCGGCGCTCGCGGTCGAACTCGGCTATGCCGACCAGGCGCACTTCGCCCGGGACTTCAAGGACATGTTCGGCGAGTCCCCGACCAGGTATGCCGAGCGGTACTAGTACGGCAGCCGGTGCGGCCGAAATTTCAAATGGAAATCGGACCTTCGATTTCCATTTGAAATTGCGTAAGTTGTCCACAGTCTCGGTGGTAATCGGGGCAGGTGCTCGGGGCAGAACCCGAGCACGTGGTTGCGGATCGAGTGCACGTGAACCGCGACCGTCAACCACCGCCCCACCGCACCATTATCGACGTGCACGTACTGCTCGTGCGCCATGGCAGCGAAGTTCTACTGAGCCAGCGGCGCGGCGTTTACGGCGACGGCATGTGGCACCTGCCGTCCGGCAAGGTCGACGCTGCCGAATCCGTGCTCACCGCCGCAGTACGGGAGGCCGAAGAAAAAGTCGCGGTGCTGATCGACCCCGCTGCGCTCTGGCACGTGCACACGATCCACGTCAACGACTCCGGCGTCGAATCACGCCTGGGCGTCTTCTTCGAGGCCACCCGGTGGGTTGGCGAGCCCGCCAACCGGGAACCGGACAAGTGCCACACCATCGCCTGGTTTGATCTCGACCAGCTACCAGAGGAAGCGCTCATCCCGTACAGCAGTCTAGTCGCGGAAGATAACCCACTTAAGCATCCCGAAGTTAATGAGCGTACTAACTCCTTGAGCAATAATCCAGCACGCTGCATACCTGAGTTGATCACTAGGCACGAATCCAGACAGAGACATCAGTAGAAGCTGATTTACTCCCACGTTAATACCAAGCGTCACAATGTACACCAAGGCGAATGCGCCCATCTTGGCCCTGGCATTCCCTGTGCTTGCACCACTGAACGTGAACTTGCGGTTGATTACGTAGGAAGCGGAGGTGCCGGCAACAAAGGCGATTGTCTTCGCGAGAACAACCAGCCAGCCCATGCTCAGCAGAAAAGCGTAGATACCAGAGTCCACCACAGCACAGGCACTGCCGATAGCTACAAAACGAACTAGCTGACTGAACAGGCCAATCCGCTTGACTTCGGTATCGGCACCCGATTCGGCCACGGCCACTGATTTCACTCCGGATTCGACGACATGGGCATGGGTCCTAAGGGGTGGAATCAAGTGATCATGGCGGCATGTGGCTCGCTAGTAGATCGTTGAAGACTTCGATTGGCTTGCGCCACTTCAACGTCTCACGCGGCCTGCCATTTAGCTGCGCGCCTACTTCTTCAAGTTCGTCCTGAGTATGCAAGGACAAGTCGGTGCCCTTCGGGAAGTACTGACGAAGCAGTCCGTTGGTGTTTTCGTTGCTTCCGCGTTGCCA
>NZ_JBSFLZ010000174.1:0-12348 GCF_053599315.1 Saccharopolyspora sp. NPDC000995 | reverse complement strand
CCACCACTCATCGGCATATCCCACGCTCACGCCAAAGTGATCATTTCGGCTACCACCGCCCCCACAGTGACCGACTCGCTTATTTGAGGGCTAGTGGCGTCTCGCCCCACTTCTCGTGCGGCACCCCGATCAGCGCGGTCTCGGCGACCTTGGGGTGCGCGTCGAGGACGTCCTCGACCTCGGCGCAGTAGATGTTCTCCCCGCCAGAGATGATCATGTCCTTCTTTCGGTCGACCACGTAGAAGTAGCCCTCGTCGTCCTGGCGGACCAGGTCGCCGGAGTGGAACCAGCCACCGAAGAACGCCTCGGCGGTCTCCGCCGGCTTGCCCCAGTACTCCCGCATCACGGTCGGCGCGCGGTAGAGGATCTCGCCGACCTCGCCCTGCGGCACGTCGTTCATCTCATCGTCCACCACTCGGACCTCGACGTTGAGCATCGGAGTTCCGACCGAGCCGATCTTGCGCAGGGCGTCCTCGCCGCGCAGGATCGTGGTCACCGGGCTGCACTCGGTCTGCCCGAACGAGGTGGCGATCTCCGCCTGCGGGAACGTGTCGATCATCTTGCGCAGCAAGGTCCTCGAGGCGGGCGCCGCACCCCAGCTGATCCGCCGCAGGGCCGACAGGTCGTGGTCGGCGATGTCCGGCAGGTCGCAGATCGCCTGCCACTGCGCGGGCACGAAGAAGCACGACGAGATCTGCTCGCGCGCCAGCACCCGGACCGACTCGGCCGCGTCGAACCGGCCCGACCCGCTGATCACGATCCGGCCGCCGAGCAGCAGGTACGGCAGCATCCCGGACAGCCCGGCGATGTGGAACAGCGGCACGCCGACCAGCCAGACGCGGTTGTCGGTGGTAACGCCGTTGTGCACTATCGAGCTGAAGCTGTGCATAAGCAGGTTGTAGTGGCTGAGCACCGCGCCTTTGGGACGCCCGGTGGTGCCCGAGGTGTACATGATGAAGGCCGGTGACTGCTCGTCGACGGTGATCTCGGCGTATTCGTCGGATGCGGCGTCCAGCGCCGCGTCGAAGTCCTCGGTGTCCGGTTCCGCCTCGCCGCCGATGACTAGACGGACACGCGCTTCGGGGACTTTTCCCCCGGCCTGGGCCAGGGTTTCGGCCAGCGTCGAGTCCACGATCATCGCGGTGGCACCGCTGTCGGCGAGCGCGTAGGCGATTTCGTCGGTGACCAGCCGGAAGTTGATCGGCACGCCGATCGCGCCGAGCCGCGCGCAGGCGACGTAGGACTCGACGATCTCCAGCCCGTTGCGGCCCGCCACCGCGATCCTGTCGCCGGCTCCGACGCCGCGCTCCCGCAGTGCGTTGGCCAGACGGGTGACGCGCTCATCGAACTCGCGGTAGCTGCGGCTGACGCCTTCGAACCGCAGCGCGATCTCGTCGGGGATCTTGCGGGCATGCCGGGCCAGTTGGTCGCTGATGGTCATGCCTCGGCCGGTCAGAGATTGCGCAGTCGCGGGCATCGTTACCTCGCCGGTGAGGGTGACGTGACGGGCCTCATACTGCGTCGCCGAACGGTGGCGGTCAACCTGACTGTGCGGTGAGGGCCGCGGAAACGACCGCCGTACAACGGGAATTGTCAGGAGCCGGCCAGCAGCCGGCGAGTGATGGACTTCCACATCGTCAGGTGTGCGCAGCGGTACTCGAAGGCATAGACCAGCGCCGCGCCCTGCATGCTGGTGAGCAGCATCTCGCGCACCTCCGGGTACACCGGATGGCTGCACACCGCTGGTCCCCAGATGCGGTCGCTGACCGTGCGGATCGCCTGGCGCAGCCGCCGCTCCTCCGGGCGCAGCGCCGGATTCGTCCGGGCCGCGGTCCACAGCTCCAGGTCGGCCCAGAAGTGCGGTTCGTGGAAGGTCTCCCACAGCAGGTCGATGCACCGGTCGACCCGGCGCGGCCCCTCCGGGGTACTGGCCAGCTTCCGGGCCACCTGCTCTTGGTCCGCGCGAGCCGGTCCCTGGCATGGGCGCGCGGCGCAGGTCCTCTCTGGCGACATCGCGGATATCGTGCTGGTGCACGCAATACCGGCGGATCACGCGGCTGGACTTCACCGCGGCCCCTGCCCGCAGCTTGTCAACAAAGGATTCAGCCGCTGCGCTCGGGAAAGCCCGGGAGCTCGCGGCGGTCGCGCTCGCCGCCGAGCAGCTCGGCGGGACGGAACGGGCGCTGGAGATGACCGTGGAGTACGCCACGGTCCGGGTGCAGTTCGGCCGCGCCATCGGCTCGTACCAGTCGGTCAAGCACGGCCGCGTGGACATGTACAGCGCCTGGGAGCAGGCTCAGTCGGCCGTGCGCTGGCCAGTCGCACGAGTTCCCGGATCGGGGTGTGCGCGGGCACGCTCACCGCGACCTGACAGTTGGCGACCGTGCCCACCGTGCCCGTGTATTGCTCCCGCCGGAAAAACGAGGTGAACACCTCACCCGCGAACTGCTCAAGACGGTCACGAACAGCATCCAACTCAGCCGGAATCATCCCAAGATCATCTCAAAGATGATCTACAAGTGACAAAGCTCTACTAGCGCTGTTCGCGGTGGTCGACGTGCCGACCTTCGCGCTCGTAGCGGGGTTCCTGGCGCTAGTCAACAGCACCAGCAGCGGAATCCTGATGACCCTCGGCGCGGACCTGGCGCCGCAGCCCGGTCCGGCACAGTTCTCGGCGCCTGGCGGTTCACCGGGGACTTCGGGCAAGCGGTCGGGCCGGTAACCGTGTCCGGGCTGACAGCGCTGGTCGGCGTCGCTTTCGCCGGAGCGGGCATGGGTGTGCTCGGCCTGCTGGGGGCGGGCCTGCTGCTGCGCTACAACATCCCCCGGTACATCCCGAGAACGGGGCGAGCGGCTGAACGTCCGTGTGCTGGGCCACATTACCCACCCGGCGGAGTGAGTCGCGAGCGCGCGGGCTGATCGAATGGCGGTGACAGCGCCGCCGGAACAGGGGAGACGCATGGCTGCCAAGAAGTCCGTCTTAGCGTCGGTCGTGGCGGCCGCGCTGCTGGGCGTGATGTGGCTGGTCTTCGAGTCCGGCCTCGTCGGCCCGCCGGGCGGTACCGCCGGGCCCGCGACCGGCCCCGCCGCCGAGCAGCTCGCCGAACTCCGCGTCGCCCCGGCGAGTTCGATGGACGGTTACTCGCGGGAGCGGTTCAAGCACTGGGTCACGAAGCCGGAAGCCGGGAAGAACTGCAACACCCGCGAGGCGGTGCTGGCGCGGGACGGTCAGAACGTCCGCTCCAACAACGCTTGCGAGCCCACGTCGGGGACGTGGACCAGCGCCTACAGCGGCCAGCAGCTGACCGACCCGTCGGCGATCGACATCGACCACATGGTACCGCTGGCCAACGCCTGGCGAAGCGGCGCGAACAAATGGGACGACCAGCGCCGCGAGCAGTTCGCCAACGACATGCAGCTGCCGCAGCTGGTGGCCGTCGACGCGAGCTCCAACCGCAGCAAGGGCGACCAGGACCCGTCCCAGTGGAAGCCCGAGCGCGCCAACTGGTGCAGCTACGCGACGAGCTGGATCACGGTCAAGCGCTCCTACGACCTGACCATCACCGAGCCCGAGAAGAAGGCGTTGCAGGAGATGCTCGCGACCTGCGGCTGATCGCCGTTGTGGATGTTAGGCGCTGTAGCCCTTCGGTGGTTCGGCATCGTGCTCAGGTCGCGTCGCCTGACTCATGCGCTTGCCCTTCCGTGCCGTTCGGCGCTGTTCGGACAAGCGCGTGGCCGCCGTCCGGGGAGTCACCGTGCGAAGTACCGGTGAAAAAAGTCCGTTTTGTGGCGGGAATAAGCTGGAGTCACTCGCCTTGGTCAATAGGCGAGGTCGGGCGGCAGCCGGCGCGGTTCCCGGATATCAGTCCACACTGGATTGTCAAGCGCGCGGCACGGTCCGGCGGACGTTATCGTGCTGTGACGGTCCCGGCGTTGATTCCGCGATCCACGGGCCGTCCGAAGAGGCGTCCAGGATGCCCTCCTCCAACCACGAGTAGCGGCCGTCCAGCACTTTCCGCGCGAGGCCCCGGTCGGCGGCGTCGGTGTTGTGCCAGAGCTGCCGGAACAGCGTCTCGACGCGGCGGCGAGCCTGGCGGCAGAACGCGTCGGCCAGCTCCACCGCCGACCGGTCCTGACCGGCCGAGCGGGCGTGAACGCAGCTGGCGCTCATCGCGTAGAGCTCCGCACCGATGTCGACGATGCGGCCGAGGAAAAGCTGCCGGTGCTCCAGTTTGCCCTGCCAGCGCGACATCCCGTAGAAGGTCTGGCGCGCGATCCGCCGGCTGGCCCGCTCCACGAAGCGCAGGTGCTCGGCCAACGGCCCGTATTCGCCGAAACTGCCCGGCAGCTGCCCCTTGCCAGCCACCAGCGTCGGGAGCCAACGCGCGTAGAAGCCACCGGCGCGGGCGGCCGCGCGCGCTTTGCGGGAGAGGCTTGCTTTCGGGTCGATGATGTCGCCCGCCACAGACAGGTGGGCGTCGACCGCTTCACGGGCGATCAGCAGCTTCATGATCTCGCTGGAGCCCTCGAAGATCCGATTGATCCGCAGGTCGCGCAGGAGCTGCTCAGCGGGCACCCCGCGCTCGCCCCGCGCGGCCAGTGAGTCGGCCGTCTCGTAGCCGCGCCCGCCGCGGATCTGCACCAGTTCGTCGACGACCAGCCAGGACATTTCCGAGGCGTAAAGCTTGGCCAGGGCCGCTTCGATGCGGATGTCGTGCCGGTCGGCGTCGGCCAGCCGACCGGAGAGTTCGAGTACGGCCTCCAGGGCGAAAGCCGTGGCTGCGATGAAGGAGACCTTGTCGGAGATCGCTTCGTGCTCGCCGACCGGACGACCCCACTGGACCCGCTGCGCCGACCACTCGCGGGCGATCAGCAGGCACCACTTCGCGGCGGCGGCGCACATCGCGGGCAGCGACAGTCGCCCGGTGTTCAGCGTGGTCAGCGCGATCTTCAGGCCTTCGCCCTCGCGGCCGATCCGGTTCTCCGCTGGTACCACCACGTCGTGGAGTCGGGTCACGCCGTTCTCGATGCCGCGCAGCCCGAGGAACGAATTGCGGTTCTCCACGGTGATGCCGTCGGCGTCGCCTTCGACGACGAATGCTGTTACGCCGCCGTGATGCCCTTCGGAGCGCGGCACCCGCGCCATCACCACCAGCAGGTCGGCGAGCACGCCGTTGGTCGTCCAGAGCTTGACCCCGTTGAGCGTGTAGCTTCGGCCGTCCGCGCTGGGCACCGCGCTGGTGGCCAGTCGCGCCGGATCACTGCCCACGTCGGGCTCGGTGAGCAGGAACGCGGTGATCTCGCGGACGCAGCGCGGCAGGAACTGCCGCTTCTGCTCGGCGGTGCCGAATATCTTCACCGGCTGCGGCACGCCGATGGACTGGTGCGCTGACAGCAGCGCGCCGATCGATGGGTTGGCCGTGGCGACGAGCATTAGCGCCCGGTGGTAGTAGACCGCCGGCAGTCCCAGGCCCCCGTACTCCGCGGGAATCTTGATGCCGAAGGCGCCGATGTCCTTCAGACCGTTGATGACCTCGTCCGGGATTCGAGCGTCCCGTTCGATCTGGCGTCCGTCGACCTTCGTCTCGCAGAACTCGCGCAGCCGTTCGAGGAACACCTCGCCCTCGGGTGAGCTCTGGCCCTCGGGCATCGGGTCGATCAGGTCGAGACGCAGCCTGCCGAGGAACAGCTCCTTGCCGAAGCTCGGCCGGTCCCAGCGGGATTCGCGGGCCTCCTCGGCCACTTGCCGGGCCTGCGCGGCGTCGACCCGAACCGCGCGACTTCTGTCCACTGTGGTCATCGCTGCCCCCAACGGTTCGAACGTTGGTGATGTCGGTCACGCAACAGTACTACTGATTGGTAACCGGCAACACCCGACGGCCGGGTGGATGCCCCGCACGTCAGCCGATCGGGCGGCGCGCAGCGGCAAAGGCGATCACGGCGACGGGGATCAGCACGATCGTGCCGACGAGTCGGTTGGCGAGTTGACGCAGGGCGGCGTTGTGGCTGGCGCCGCGGGCTCGTTGCCGGTCGTAGTAGGCTCGGGCTCCGGGCGGGGCTTTCAGCGCGGCGAACGCCTGGGTCATCAGTGCGTCGATGAGCCGGTCGTTGCGGATGAACCGGGCCAGGGCGACTTTCTTCTTGCCCGACGCGCGGGTGATCGGGGACGTGCCTGCGTAGTTCTTGCGGGCTTTGGCGCAGGCGTAGCGGTGGGGGTCGTCCCCGAACTCGGCGAGCACCCGGGCACCGCACACCACGCCCAGTCCGGGCTGGGAGAGGAAGATCTCAGCGGCCGGGTGCTGCCCAAAATGGACCTGCACTTGCTTTTGCAGGGCCGTGATCTGGGTGTTGAGCACGGTCAGCACGGCGATCAGCGCCGGGATGGAGGCGGCGTAGGCGTCGGCCACGACCTCGGGCTGGCCCAGATGCTCGGCGCGCAGCGCGGCCTGGATGGCGGTCGCCTTCTCCACGATGTCGCGGCAGCGAGCGCGCTTGAGCGCGGCGCTGATCTGCGGAAGCGTCAACCGGGCAGCCTTCGCCGGGATCGGGGCTTTGGCCAGCAGCTCCAGGGCGTCGGCGGCGTCGAGGTCCTCGAACGCGACCAACGCGGCCGGGAAGTAGTCCCGGCAGGGCGTGGCGCAGCCGCTGGGTGTGCCGGGTGCGTTCCCAGATCAGGGTTTTGTGGGTACGGGCCACGGCCTTGATCGCCTCGGGCTCTGCGGAGTCGCCCGCGACGGGGCGCAGCTCGTGGGAGTGGGTGCGGACCATGTCGGCCAGCACGTGTGCGTCACGGGCGTCGCTTTTGGCCCCGGAGACCCCCGGTCGGCGCTCGCTGCGGCGCTTCAGCCTGCGTGGGTGCGTCCCGCTCGCCCATCGTCCACCACGTGACCGTTGCGCAAGATCAAGTCGATCTTCATCGGGTTCTCTGAAAGCCTTCCACTGGCGACGAAGGGTGATGCCAAGTCCATTGTGGACAAAAATTTCCGTCGACGGGCCGGGCACGCCGTCGACGGCATCGAGTGCTCGCCGATGAAGGGACCGCTCATGGCCCGCCGGTGGAAGCCGCCGAACCAGCAGCGAAGCCGGACCCGTCCGCGGAGATCCGCCGGATCGCTTTGGCCACGTACTTCGGCACCGTCCTCGAGTGGTACGACTACTTCATCTGCGCAACGGCGGTCGCCTTGGTCTTCCCGGCGCTGTTCTTCCCCGCGCTGGACCCGGTCATCGGCGTCATCGCCTCGCTGGTGACCTCCGCGTTGGGTTTCGTCGCCCGGCCGGTCGGGGCGGTGATCTTCGGCCACATCGGGGACCGCCTCGGCCGCCGGGCGGCCCTGATCGGCACCGTGACGCTGATGGTCGTGGCCACCGGGCTCATCGGATTGCTGGCATCATACCAGACCATCGGGTCCTCCGATCATTCTCCGGCTGCTGCAAGGGATTTCGGTGGCTGGCGACGAAACGGTCGTCGCATACCTGGCGCGGACCTCGACACGACGGCCACGGCGGAGGCCTTGCACCTGCACCCGAACTCGGTGCGATACCCGCTAACCCGGGCCGCGGCTCCACGCCAACCAGTGCAGCAACGACCTGGGGCGGTATGTAGCGGTTTGAGACCTCACGGTGGCCAACCACGCCGACGTCGCATTCCTGCCGGTCGATCGAATCCGCCATGCCGGTGGGCTCGGACTTGCGGATGATCCTAAGCTCGGTGCATGGCGAAGTACTTCGACGTGCATCCGGAGAACCCGCAGCGGCGCGCGATCAACCAGGTGGTGGACATCGTCCGCGACAACGGGCTCATCGCGTATCCGACGGACTCGTGCTTCGCGCTCGGTGCCCAGCTGGGCAACAAGGACGGCATAGACCGGATCCGGTCCATCCGGCACCTCGACGACCGCCACCACTTCACCCTGGTGTGCCAGAACTTCGCGCAGCTGGGGCAGTTCGTGATCATCAACAACGCGGTGTTCCGAGCCATCAAGGCGTCGACGCCGGGCAGCTACACGTTCATCCTGCCCGCAACCAAGGAAGTGCCGCGCCGGTTGATGCACCCGAAGAAGAAGACCGTGGGCGTGCGCATCCCGGACCACGTCGTCGTGCAGGCGCTGCTGGCCGAGCTCGGCGAGCCGATGCTGTCCAGCACGCTGCTGCTGCCCGGCGAGGAGGAGCCGATGACCCAGGGCTGGCAGATCAAGGACGAGCTCGACCACGTCCTGGACGCCGTGATCGACTCCGGCGAATGCGGCACCGAGCCCACCACCGTCATCGACTTCTCCGGGCCCGAGCCGGAGATCATCCGCCACGGCGCGGGCGACACCTCTCGCTTCGAGTAACGCCCCGGACACCACGAGTGCACGGCTACCACGACCTGGTGGGAGCCGTTTTCCCTCGCCGCGAACGTGCGCTGGCACGAGGCGCTGCGCGCCGACAGCCGCAACCGGACGCTGATCCAGATGATCAACCAGCTGATGGACGTGCAGAAGATCTACAACCCGCTGATGAAGGTGCACGACCTGGCGGAGATCTCGAAAGGCCAGCAGCAGCACCACGAAGTGGTGGCCGCGCAGCGCGACCTCGACCCGGCCCGGGCGCGGGAGATCATGGCCGACCATCTCACCAGGTGCGGCAGATCCGGGTGGCCGAGTTCGCCCGCAGCCTGCACGCGACCGAACGGCGCGGGGGATCGTCATGACAGCCGTGCGCCCCGCCCGAACCGCCCGGCCGGCCTGGCGGCTGGCCGCGGGCACCGTAGTGATCCTGCTGATGCTGGAGGAAGTCCTCACGCGCACCGGGGTGCTCCCAGCGGACTACTTCCCGCCGGTCAGCCCGGTCTACCTCAGCGACCGGGTGGCGATCCTGAGCCGTTCGCCCCGCCGCATTGACGAGATCGTGCCGATCGACCTGCCGGCCGAACGGGACCAGATCGGCGCGTTGTTCGCTGTGACCGCGCTCGCCGCCTGCGGTGGGCCGGAGCTCACGAAGACCACCGCCGGCTGCACCGCGCTGCGCGTCGGCATCATCCCGACGATCGACGCCGCACCGCTGTACCTGGGCGTGAGCGAAGGCATCTTCGCCAAGCACGGGCTCGACGTGTCCGTGCACGTCGCCGACAGCGGTGCCGCGCTGATCCCGGCGGCGATCAAGCAGGAGAACCAGATCGGCTACGCCAACGTGATCAGTGACTTCCAGGCCGCCGAGCAGGGGCTGGACATCAAGCTGAGCCACAACTGCTGCGGCACCGGCTCGGACCCGGCCAAGGACGTCTCGCAGGTGCTGGTCAAGCCGGACGGCCCGATCCGCTCGGTCAACGACCTGGCGCACGCCAACATCGCGGTCAACTCGCTGCACAACATCGGCGAGGTGAGCATCAAGATGGCGCTGGAGAAACGCGGCGTGGACGTCACCGGCATCCGGTTCACGCCGATGTACTCGGACACGAACGACGCGCTCAAGTGCGGTGACGTGGACGCCATCTGGCAGGTCGAGCCGAACGTGCAGGCCGCCCTCGCCGCCGGGTTCACCCCGCTGATCTCCAACTTCGTCGAGGCCCACCCGGAGGCGACGCTGGGCTACTGCATCACCAGCGGCGCGTTCGCGAAGCAGAGCCCGGAGGTCGTCAAGGCGTTCTCGGACGCCCTGGATGAGGAGAACCGGTTCGCCACCGAGCACCCCGACAAGGCGCGCGAAGCGGTGGTGACGAACCTGAAGTTCAACCCGGAGATCGTGTCGACCGCGAACCTGCCGACTTATCCGCAGGGCCTCAATCGCGCCAGCGTCCAGGAGTACGCGACCTACGCGGTCAGGTTCGGAGCCGTCGAGAAGGCCCCGAAGCTGGGTGAGCTCTTCTGGTCCGGGCCCGGCAACTGACCGACGGATTCACCGGTTGAAGGTCACCTTTGAGCGAAAGATTCGCCCGGAGGTGCCCTTCCCCTTTTCCTGAGCCAATCGCGAAACGCCGGAACCGGCGGGCGGTCCCGGCGGCCCGTGGCGAAGTTCCCTCGATCGTGCGACACGCCGGAGAATTGAACACGACATGATCGCTGCCGACCGTGTAGTGTCTACGACGGTCGTATTTTTTCTGGGGTCGTGTTCGCGCGCACTCGCAGGATGGTGATGCGAGCGTGCTGCTATCTGGTTGTAGCTGGAGAAGTCGCCGTTCGAGATCCGCGACCCAGGCAGTCACGCAGTGTGAGTGCCTGTAGTAGTACCGGCTCCCAGAAGGAGAGAGACATGGCACAGGGAACCGTGAAGTGGTTCAACTCGGAAAAGGGCTTCGGCTTCATCGCGCCTGACGACGGTGGCGCGGACGTCTTCGTCCACTACTCGGCGATCGACGCTCGCGGTTTCCGCAGCCTCGACGAGGACCAGAAGGTCACCTACGAGGTCACCCAGGGCCCGAAGGGCCCGCAGGCCAGCGACGTCCGAATCGTCTGAGTTTCGGGTTCCCGGCCGGTACCGGACCCCGGGCCGGCCCCTAAGCTCGCGAAGGCCCCGCACCCCACCAGGTGCGGGGCCTTCGCCCGTGTTCAGGCGCGTCGGCGGCGGAGCAGGCCGAACAGCGAGGCGGCGAGCAGCGCGCCCGCGATGATCGCGATCGCCAGGCCCATCCGGTGCAAGCCAGCATCGTCAGCGTGCGCGCCGATCACCAGCGCCAGGAGCGCGGCGGCGAGGTTCGCGCCGACGTACTGCGAGGTGCGGTAGAGCCCGGATGCCGCGCCCATGCGCTCGGCCGGGGCGGCGGCGTACATCGCGCCCTGGTTTCCCATGTTGTTGAACCCGTTGGGCAACCCCAGCATCGCGGAGACCACGAGCAGCAGCAGGATCGGTGAGCTGGCATCCGGCACCGTCAACAGCAGCCCGCCGACGCACAGCGCGGTCGTCCCGACGATCAACGCCGCGCGCGGCCCCTGCTTGCGCTGCAGCAGGGTGGCCAGCAGCGTGGATACCGCGCCGACGGCGGCGATCGGCAGCACCACCAGTCCGGTGCCGACCGGTCCCAGCCCCCTGGTTTCCTCCAGCCACTGCGGCAGACCGTAGAAGACGCAGTAGAAGGCCGTGTAGGTCACGATCGTCCGGATGTAGGTCAACGACAGCCCGCCCCGCGCCAGCAAGCGCATGTCCAGGAATGGGTCGCGGGCGCGCAGGCCCCACCAGGCGGTCAGCGCGACGGCCGGCACCGCGACGGCCAGCCACCACCACACCGGGGTCGCGGCCAACGACAGCAGCCAGAACATCAGCGCGGTGATCGAGACGGCGAAGAGCAGCATGCCGACCGGGTCGACCCGCGTGAGCGCCTTCAGCCGCCCGCTGCTGTGACCTCGTGCCGGCGCATCCGCCGGGCCCCACCGCATGATCACCGCGCCGCCGAACAGCGCCAGCGGCACGTTGATCCAGAACACCCCGGCCCAGCCGAGCCCGCCGACGAGCAGCCCGCCGAGGGAGGGCCCGAGCGCGGCGGTGACCTGCGAGCAGATGGCGAGCGCGGCCAGGGCGTTGTTCGGGCGGGAGCGAAGCCGGTCGGCGGCGCGGCGAATCATGGCGACGCCGCACGGGTACTGGGCCGCGGTGCCGATGCCGATGAGGATGCGGCAGACCACGAGCGCCGCGACGTTCGGAGCGAACGGCGCCACCGCCGAAGTGGCGCCGACCAAGACGATTCCGGCGAGGCTGGTGCGCCGCGGGCCGAGCACGTCGGCGATGCGGCCCATCGCGGGGGCGGCGACGGCGGTGGCCAGGTAGAGCGCCGAGACCAGCCAGGTCACCGAGGTGCCCGCGTCGAAGTGGGAGCGGATGCCGACCAGTGCGACCGCGATCATCGACGAGTTCAGTGGTTGCAGGATCGTGCCGAGGGCGATCGGGGTGATGAACTTGCCCGGTAACTCCGGCTTGGGGTCCGTTGATCGCAACAGGTCTTCAGCGTTGCTGTCTTTTTGAGAAGGGGATTCGTGCGTCGTTCGAGGCATCGGTCCGATCCCGGGTAGAAGCCGGTGTCAGGAGTCAGCGAGTCGGTCCAGCAGCCTGGCCGCGAGCACCAGCAGCTCCCGTTCGACGTCGGTCAGCCCGGTCATCGCCTGGGCCAACCACGCCTCGCGCTTGCCCCGGTCCTGCAGGACCCTGCGGCGGCCCGCTTCCGTGATCCGGATGATGGCGGCCCGGCGGTCGGCCGGGTCGAGGTCGCGCTCGGCCAGCTCGGCGTCGATCAAGTGCTGCACCATTCGGGCCATGGACTGCGGGGTGACCCGTTCGGTGGCGGCTAGTCCTCAAATAAGCGAGTCGGTCACTGTGGGGGCGGTAGTAGCCGAAATGATCACTTTGGCGTGAGCGTGGGATATGCCGATGAGTGGTGGG